>NZ_JAWLCI010000067.1:0-26124 GCF_041687215.1 Mariniphaga sp. | reverse complement strand
CCCACCGATTCAATTTTTGAAATGGAAACAAGATAGCTGCGGTGAATTTGCATGAACCGGCCGGCAGGTAAAGTTTCTGCCAGATAGCTAAGCCTTTCTTTCGTTACAATTTTTTTGTCGAGGGTAAATGCCATTACATAATCACCCAGGCTTTCGAAATAGAAAATATCGTCGAGGTTTACTTTGTAATGCTTTTTATCTGCTTTCAGAAACAGGTAATCCGAATTTGTATTTGAATTTTCTTGTTGAAAAACAACCTGGGTTGGCTGATGCGACTCCGTTTCCAGAAATTTATTGATGGCTTTGGTAAACCGTTCAAACGAAATGGGTTTAAGCAGGTAATCAATCACATTCAGTTCAAAGGCTTCAATGGCATATTCGCGGTAAGCAGTGGTGAGAATTACTTTTGGAGGGTGGGCAAGCGACCGGATAAAATCCACTCCGGTAATTTGCGGCATCTGGATATCGCAAAAAAGCAGGTCGATTTTTTCCTTAGATAAAACCGGCATGGCTTCAATGGCGTTGTTGCACTCGGCCACCACGTTGAAACCGGGAAATGCTTCCAGGTGCTTTTTTATGACACGGATGGCAATGGGTTCGTCGTCTATAATCAGACAATTGTACATAATTATTCCTCCAGTTGCAGCGATAAATTTACAGAAAATGTCTTCTCTGTTTTATCAATTTTCAGCATATATTTTCCGGGGTAAATCAAATCGAGGCGCTTTCGGACATTTTTTAGTCCAACACCATTGCTGTGCCCCACTTCATTTTTTATGGCCGGGTTTTTCGAATTCTCAACTTTAAAAAAGAGGTTGGTTTCTACTATTTTAATGTTGATGCTCACAAAAGTAATTCCGGGGGAATGACTTACGCCATGTTTAAACGCATTTTCAACAAATGGCAAAAGTATGAGCGGGGCAATTTTCAAGTGGCCGGTTTCTTCCGGGAAATTTGCAGTTAGTTTCAGCTTTCCGGAGTACCTGATTTTTTCAATTTCGATGTAGTTTTTCAGATTAGCCAGTTCTTCGCCAAGCGACACCAGCTTTTCATCGCAGCGGTATAAAATGTAGTCCAGAATTTCGGAAAGTTGCAGAACCAGTTTTGGTGCATCATCCGATTTTTCCAGGGTGAGTCCGTACAAATTATTCAGCGTATTAAACAGAAAATGCGGATGAACCTGTGCTTTCAGCAGTTTTAGTTCAGCTTCTTTCAGTTTTAATTCCATCTGAAAACGCCGGTTGTCGAGCTCGGTATTTTTCTTTTGAATTTGAAACGAACGGCGAACCAGCTTTATGGCCACAGCAATGATGATGATAAAATAGAGCCCTACCATCAACAGCAATCCATCGAATGATGAAGGGTTCATCTGGTCTGCCTGGTAATTGGTGATTAGAATAAACACGACCAGCGAAATAAACATTTCGAGCCAAATGGAAACTACGAATGTGTAAAAAACGAACAATACAAATTTGCCGTATTTTTTGGTGAACAGGTACCTCGGTATGATGAAGTAATTCAAAAAATAGGTGGTAATTATTGAAAGGGGCAAAAGCATGGAAACAAAAATGATGGTTGTTCCATAATCGCGGCTGGAACGGCCGTAAAACACGATAAAAAACAGGTACACCAGCACCCAGAAAAACAAGTGTAGTAAAAATCGCGAATATTTTGGCTGAAGTTTTTTAAACATTGCTGCAATTTACACAATCGGCGAAAATGAATGAGTTTTTGCGGAAAACAAATTTTAATCGACGAACAACCTCAAAATTCAATTTTTCTGCATAATTTCTGCATCGGGCAACCAGGTTTTAAAAATTGTTGTCCGAGACCATTATTTTGCTGTTTATCGATAAAATTTCTGAATGGCGAATGAACCCCTTAAACTTGTTCCAGTAAATAATTTTAAATTTGAAGTGATGAATCTATTCAAGTACTTTTATGAAGGTGGCCCTTTATTTATGGGCATTGTTACAATCGCCGGTATTGCCATGATTTTTTTTGCCATAAAATCAGGCATTCTTATTTTAATGAAAAAAGATTACTCGGGCAAAGGTCTGGACTTCATTCTGATGTTCGGAAGCCTTTCGTTTATTTTGGGACTTTTGGCGCAGGCCATTGGCATGTTTCAGGCATTTGAAATCATTCAGCAAATTGAGGACATTTCTCCTTCGTTGGTAGCAGGGGGTTTGAGGGTGAGTATGATTGCTCCGTTGTACGGTGTTTTCTGGTTTATTCTATCCATTCCCATTTGGGTGGTTTTGCGCGAAATCGTAAAAAAGCACAGGTAATTTTTTGAAAACAGAAAAACCGGGCCGGTGGATTTTTTTACCGGCCTATTTCATTTTACCTGTAATTTTCCCCATTATTTTATTGAAATAAGGAATCTTTTCCAGTTTTCGGAATATGCTTCCACGGCCTGAGTGCAGTAAAATGTTCCGGATGTAAATGAAAAGTCCCAAACTGTGTGCGGCAAACAAAACCGGATCGAGCCGGTAAATGGCGTAAGTGAAAATCATAAGTGAACCAATAGTACTGATAACCCAGAATCCCATGGGCAGAAAGGAATCTTTTCGTTGTTCGGAATAAATCCACTGGTAAATAAACCGAAAGGTAAAAATAACCTGTCCGGCAGAGCCCCAAATTAAAAGCAGAAGCGGAACATTTTCATTTTTCAGCATGGAACTGAAATTATAAGATTCACCCAAAAACAACCAGCTTATGCATACGAGCGGAATAACGACTGCCAAAAGGCGGGCAGCAACATGCATTTTTCGCCATACTTTTTTCAGTTGCAAGTTCCGGATGTAGATTGTGTAAACAATAATTTGCCCAAGCACAATGGCAAAATCGTTTCGTAACACACCGTAAATAAACATAAGCACAGAAGCCGCCAAACTGATTTGCCAGTAAATTGCAGGCGAAATTACTTCACCTTCTTTTTCCGAAAGGAACCACTGGGCAATGTTCCGGGCAAAAAAGAGGATTTGCGATAAGAAACCTAATCCGTAAATTAAAATATGGTCCATCGTTTATTTTTCGGGATGCAAATATAGTAATTATGGTCTCAGAAGCAGGAGATTTAAAACCCTAACTTTCCAGTTTTTTGAGTGTTTCGCGGGCTGCGTTCTGGTGGGCTTCCTTTTTAGAAGTACCTGTACCGCTACCCAGTACTTTGTTTTCAACCATCACTTTTGCGACAAATCGGGATTGTTTTGTTTTATCTTTTGCCGGCTCTTCAGTAGTTTCAAATTTGATGTCCTTTTTGTTTTTCTGACTCCATTCAATCAACTGGCTTTTGAAATTGGAATCTTTTTGTTCAATTTCGTTCAGGTCAACAAACTGCGAAAGTATTTTTTTGGTAACGAAATATTTTGTGGTTTGGTAGTCGGTGTCCAGGTAAATTGCTCCGATTAGCGCCTCAAGTGCATCGCCGTAAATGTGGCTTTTATCGATGTTTTTGGTTGTGTTGGAATCGATGTAAATGTTGAGCCCCATATCAAAAGTTAACCGCGTTAAAAACGTTCGGTTAACCAGTTTCGACCGGTTTTTGGTAAGAAATCCTTCATCTTGCTGGGGAAACCGGTTGTACAAAAAATCGGCAATAATGGCTCCCAGAATGGCATCGCCTAAAAATTCGAGCCGCTCGTTATTTACCATGTTTCCCTGAGAATCGTAAACCGAAGCTGATTTATGGATAAATGCCAAATCGTAAAGTTTCAGGTTTGTAGGGTAAAATCCGAGCAGGTTTTTCAAAAACAAATAAAACTCTTTCCGAGGCGACGAAAAGAGTTTTATCCGTTGTGCTATTTTCCTAACCACAGAGTGTTAAAATTTTTTAAAAACAAGAGTGGCGTTGTGTCCGCCAAAACCAAATGTATTGCTTATGGCAATATTAACCTCTTTTTCCCTGGCAGTATTAAACGTAAAGTCGAATCTGCTGTCAATTTCAGGGTCGTCGGTAAAATGGTTGATGGTGGGCGGAATCAAACTGTTTTGAATAGCCAGAATGCTGGCCAGTCCTTCCACAGCTCCGGCAGCACCAAGCAAATGGCCTGTCATCGATTTTGTGGAACTTATGCTTACTTTAAATGCGTGTTCGCCAAAAGTTTTCAATATTGCTTTGGGTTCGGCAATATCACCCAGCGGAGTTGAGGTTCCGTGAACATTGATGTAGTCAACATCCTCCGGGTTTATTCCTGCATCTTCAAGAGCCCATTTCATAACCAAATTGGCTCCTTTCCCATCAGGGTCGGGGGCAGTCATGTGGTATGCATCGGCCGACATGCCTCCGCCAACCATTTCGGCATAAATTTTTGCCCCTCGTTTTACGGCGCTTTCATATTCTTCAAAAATAAAAGCTGCCGAACCTTCGCCAATTACAAAACCATCGCGGTCTTTATCAAAAGGTCTTGAGGCTGTTTTTGGGTCATCGTTACGTGTGGAAATAGCCCGCATGGAGTTAAATCCTGCAACACCTGCTTCGTTTACCGCTGCTTCCGAACCGCCTGTAATCATGATGTTGGCTTTCCCCAGCCGAATCATGTTAAAGGCTTCAATCATGGCATGCGAAGCCGAAGCACATGCAGTAACCGTTGTAAAATTCGGTCCCCGAAACTGGTATTTAATTGAAATTAAACCTCCTGCAATGTTGGCAATCATTTTTGGGATAAAAAACGGCGAAAACCGGGGATTATCAGGTTGGTAATTTCTTGCTTCTTCAAAAAAGGTTTGAAGGCCTCCAATGCCTGCACCCCATATAACACCTGCCCTGTCGTGGTCAATTGTTTCCAAATTCAGCCCTGAGTCTTCCATGGCCTGTGCAGCAGTAACCATTGCATATTGCGTGTACATGTCATACTTCCTGGCTTCCTTCCGCTCCATGTATTGCTCCACATCAAAATTTTTCACCTCACAGGCAAACTGGGTTTTTTGCTTTGATGCATCGAACCTGGTAATGGGTGCGGCACCGCTAACCCCGTTTTTAAGGTTTTCCCAAAAATCGTTAACCGAATTTCCCAAAGGATTAACGGTGCCCACTCCGGTAATAACTACCCGTTTAAATTCCATAAATGAATTTTCTGGATTACTTAATTGCCTCTTCTATGTGTGCAATAGCTTCGCCAACAGTCGAAATTTTTTCGGCCTGATCATCAGGAATAGCCAAATCAAATTCTTTTTCAAATTCCATGATCAGCTCAACTGTATCCAGTGAATCGGCTCCCAGGTCGTTGGTGAAAGAAGCTTCGTTAGTTACTTCGCTCTCATCAACTCCCAATTTATCAACGATAATTGCTTTTACTTTTGCTGCAACGTCAGACATAATTCTAAAATTTTAGTTAATACTATTTTGAGTTTTTAAATAATTCGCTGCAAAGTAATACATTTACAGTTTATATTTCAAAGAAAAAATATAAAAAAGATGATTCAGGCCTGTTATATTAAATTTGTAATATTCTAAATTTGAACTAATTATTCAAATGTTCGAACCGATTTAGCCAATATAAAATGAATGTTAAGAAGATAGCTGTTTTTGTCTCAGGATCAGGCACAAATGCCCAAAATATAATCCGGTATTTTTCAGGTAACGAGCAGATTAGAGTTGACTCACTCTGGAGTAACAAACCAGATGCTTATGCACTTGTCCGTGCTGCTGCACTTGGGGTGGATTCTTTTGTTTTTAGCCGGAAACAGTTCTATGAAACCGGCGAAGTGGTTGAAAAACTTAAAAATCGTGACATCGATTTAATTGTTCTTGCCGGGTTTTTATGGCTGGTGCCTGATAATTTAATTGATAACTTTCAAATAATTAATATTCATCCGGCTCTTTTACCCAAATATGGCGGGAAAGGGATGTACGGAATGAAGGTACACCAGGCGGTTGTTGAAAACCAGGATACTGAAACCGGAATTTCCATCCATTTTGTAAATCGGAGGTACGATGAAGGCGAGCTAATTTTTCAGGCAAAATGCCCGGTTTTACCGTCAGACTCGCCCGAAGATGTTGCTGAAAAAGTACATGAACTTGAGTATCAGTATTTCCCGGTGGTTATTGAGCAACTTTTACAGGAAAAAATCAGGTAGGAAGTCTTTTTTTTATATGCTTTTGAGTTGTTGGTTTTTACCGTTTTAACCAGCCAAGGTTAATAATAATTACAATAACGTCCTTCCTGTTAAATAATGTTAAGAGGGTTTTTAACGGCTTTTCTTTAAAATTATCTTTGCTGCATGAGCAAAAAAATGTTGTTAACATTAATCGTTTTAATGGCATTGGTGCTTTCGGGGTTAATACTGATCCAAACCAACCTTATCAAAACTGCATCCGATATTCGCGAAGAACAGTTTGACCAAATGGTGAAAGGTGCATTGAAAAGGGTGGTGGATCAGATGGAGTTGCATGAACAGCGTATTGCCCGCGAAAGTGCCCGGGCTGGCCGTTTGCCTGGGTCAAATAATCCTCAACGAAATTTAAGTGTTTTTCCAAGGCAGGGAGCGGGCCAGATTTCAGGAAGCTTTCAGTTCCGGTATTCCGAAGGGAACATTTACGGAAACTTTCAGGAAGAATTTCAAATTATAATTAATGATTCTGCCCGGGCACAACAAAACGACGATTTGTTGAAGTTCCCCAACGATGCCAATTCATTTGAACAGTTGCATGAATTTAACCTGGACCTCGAGCGCAGAAGGGAACAATGGTTAAAAGATACGCATTGGGTGAATTACAAAATTTTGCTGGAAGGAAGGTCACTGAGTGAACGAATCGACTCTGCATATCTTGCTGAATCAATAAGTACTATTTTTCAGGAAACCGGAATTGACCTGGATTACCGGTATGCGGTGCGAAGCGCTAACCAGGGAACTGACAGGTTTATTACCGGAAGTCAGGGCTATAATCCATCGAGGAAAAAAGAATACTACAGTCTTTTGTTTCCCTACGATTTTGACGGACAGCAGCCCAATTATTTGTATGTGTATTTTCCAAAGCGTTCAGGATTTTTATTGAGGGCAACAGGATTAACAATTATTCCTACAATTATTCTGACCGGACTGCTGATTGCCATTTTTGTATATGCCATCATGGTTATTTTCAGGCAGAAAAAGCTTTCCATGATTAAAAACGACTTTATTAATAACATGACACACGAGTTGAAAACACCCATTTCAAC
The DNA here is from genome assembly GCF_041687215.1 of Mariniphaga sp. Lineage (NCBI taxonomy): Bacteria > Pseudomonadati > Bacteroidota > Bacteroidia > Marinilabiliales > Prolixibacteraceae > Mariniphaga > Mariniphaga sp. The sequence goes on along the minus strand of NZ_JAWLCI010000067.1, from coordinate 18,958 downwards.
TATTTCTCTTGCAAGTCAGATGCTTGAGGACGGAAGCATTACCAACACACCCAAAACAATTGAACATATTTCGCGGGTAATTAACCAGGAAAGCAAACGGTTGAGTTTTCAGGTGGAGAAAGTTTTGCAAATGGCTGTTTTTAATGAAGGACGGTTAAAACTGAAATTTAAGGAATTCGATTTGAATTATACCCTGAAGAATGTTTTGAATAACTTCGAATTGCGTGTAAAAAGCAAAAACGGGGTTCTTCATTCTGAATTAAATGCTGAAAATGCAATTGTTAAGGGCGATGAGGTGCATCTGACGAATGTAGTTTTTAACCTGCTCGACAATGCTATGAAATATAGTAACGGAACACCTGAAATTACTGTTGCTACTGAAACCAAAAACGAGAATATTATTATTTCGGTTAGCGATAATGGGATTGGTATTCCCAAAGAATATCACACACAGATTTTCGATCGATTTTACCGCGTCCCAACCGGAAATGTGCATAATGTAAAAGGGTTTGGGCTTGGATTAAGTTACGTGAAAAAAATTGTGGATTTGCACAATGGGAGAATAAAAGTGGATAGTGCTGTGAATAAAGGCACAAAGTTTAGTATATTGTTACCAAAATTTAAAAAATAACCATGGAACAGAAAACAAAATTGCTTTTGGCAGAAGACGACGAAAATTTGGGCTTGCTGCTAAAAGAATATCTCGTAGCCAAAGGATTTGAAGCCGATCTTTATCCTGATGGTGAAATTGCCTATAAAGGTTTTATGAAAGCGCATTATGATATTTGTATCCTCGATATTATGATGCCGAAAAAAGACGGATTTTCCCTGGCAAAAGACATAAGGGTTGTAAATCCCGATATTCCTATTATTTTCCTGACGGCTAAAAACCTGAAAGATGATGTGATTGAAGGATTCAAACTCGGAGCCGATGATTACATTACCAAACCATTCAGCATGGAAGAACTGATTTTCAGGATTGAAGCCATTTTACGCAGAACTTCACTGGAGTCGCAGGCAGCCAACGAACCTGTTTTTACATTGGGAAAATACACTTTTGATACCCGAAAGCAAACTCTGATTGATGCTGAAAATACCGTAAAACTAACAACCAAAGAATCCGATTTGCTGAAACTGCTCTGCCAGAACGCCAATAAGGTTTTGGAAAGAAATTATGCACTCAAATCAATTTGGATTGACGACAACTATTTTAATGCGCGCAGCATGGATGTTTACATTACCAAACTGCGTAAACATTTAAAAGACGAGCCATCGGTTGAAATCATCAACGTTCATGGCAAAGGATATAAGTTAATTGTATAATAAAAAAGCCGGGCTGTTGAAGTCCGGCTTTTTGGATTTATATGGTGTTTCTTTAATCCAGCTTAAGCACTGCTAAAAATGCATTTTGCGGCACTTCCACATTGCCGACTTGTTTCATGCGCTTTTTCCCTTTTTTCTGCTTTTCCAGCAGTTTTCGTTTTCTGGTAATGTCGCCTCCATAACATTTGGCCGTAACATCTTTTCGAACAGCTTTTACCGTTTCGCGGGCAATAATTTTTGAGCCGATTGCCGCCTGAATGGCAATATCGAATTGCTGGCGTGGAATAAGTTCTTTCAGTTTTTCACACATACGACGTCCAAACGGATAGGCATTATCGAAATGGGTAAGCGTGGAAAGTGCATCCACCATTTCCCCGTTCAGTAAAATATCGAGCCGCACCAGTTTGGCCGGTTTGTATCCGCTCATGTGGTAATCGAACGACGCATAGCCACGTGATATACTTTTCAGTTTATCGTAAAAATCGAATACAATTTCACCCAATGGTAAATTAAAAACCAGTTCGGCACGCTCGGCAGTAAGGTAGCTTTGGTTTACCAGGGTTCCTCTTTTATCGAGGCACAAATTCATAACCGGACCAATAAATTCGGCAGCAGTAATAATGCTTGCTCTGATGAATGGCTCTTCAATGGTGTCAATTATTGTTGGGTTAGGTAATCCGGAAGGATTGTAAACCCTGACCAGACTTCCATCGGTTAAATGAACCTGATAGGAAACGTTGGGAACCGTTGTAATTACATTCATATCGTATTCCCGTTCCAGTCTTTCCTGAATGATTTCCATGTGCAGCATGCCAAGAAATCCACAACGAAATCCAAATCCGAGAGCAGCCGAAGATTCGGGCTCAAAAGTTAAGGAAGCATCGTTGAGTTGCAACTTGTCCATGGCAGTTCTCAGGTCTTCGTAATCGTCAGCATCAATCGGGTAAATCCCGGCAAAAACCATGGGTTTTACTTCTTCAAAACCCTCAATGGCTTTGTCACACGGACGCTCAACATGGGTAATGGTATCGCCTACTTTAACCTCTTTTGCGGTTTTAATTCCAGAAATAATGTAGCCTACATCACCGGCTGACAAAACAGTTTTAGGTACCAGACCAAGTTTTAAAACACCAATCTCATCGGCATCGTATTGTTTTCCGGTATTAACAAATTTTACCAGGTCTTTGGTTTTAATTTGTCCGTTTACAATTTTGAAATAGGCAATTACCCCGCGAAAAGAATTAAACACTGAATCGAAAATAAGTGCCTGTAAGGGCGCATCCGGATCTCCTTTCGGTGACGGAACTTTTTCTATTATTCGTTCTAAAATCGTTTCAACGCCCATACCGGTTTTTCCACTTGCGTGAATGATGTCCTCACGGTCGCAACCAATTAAATCAATTATCTGATCTTCAACCACCTCTGGAATGGCATTGGGTAAATCCATTTTGTTAAGGACGGGAATAATTTCCAAATCGTGTTCTAAAGCCAGGTATAAATTGGAAATGGTTTGGGCCTGAATACCCTGTGTGGCGTCAATGATTAGCAGTGCACCTTCGCACGCAGCAATTGACCGGCTGACTTCGTATGAAAAGTCAACGTGCCCGGGAGTATCAATCAGGTTCAGTTTATAGGCCTGCCCGTTCTGCTCATAATCCATTTGAATGGCATGGCTTTTAATGGTAATGCCGCGTTCCTGCTCCAAATCCATACTATCGAGCACCTGGTCACGCATTTCTCTTTCACCAACAGTTTTGGTATGCACCAGCATACGGTCGGCGAGGGTACTTTTTCCATGATCGATATGTGCAATAATGCAGAAATTGCGAATGTTATTCATAAACTCTTTTCCTTCTATTGTTTAAAACCTCTGGCTCAGGTAAATTTTCCGCAAAGATATTCATTTTTTAGTATTGCGGATTGGGTTGCGTTCGCTTTCGGTGGTTATTGAAATCAATTCTGTCATCCCCGGCCAGTCTTCCTTTGTGGTACCAGCCTTTAAACGGAAATTTTTTTTCGGGACAAGCATCCGGTACTAAACATTCAACCCCGGTTTGTACTCCTGAAATTAATTTTTGGCACACTGTTTGTTTTATTCATGTTAGACATGAAAACAATTTAAACGTTCAGTCGTTTTATTGATAACAGAATACGATACGCAATTTGCTGTTTTTTCATAAGTTTGGTTTAGTTAGGTTTAGTTTTGACCCCGGAGTAGAGGCTCCGGGGTTTTTTCTTTACTGCAATTGCGGTTGCAAAAAAAATCCGGTCTTTATCAAACCGGATAATTTTTTATCATTTTGAGAATTTAAACATCTTCTGGCACTACATAGGGTTTTCTGTAGTTTCTGGATAGCATCATATCTGCTTCCGGGTCGTTGGCAAACTTTTCATAACTGCCCCTGAAGGTGAGTTCTCTTTTTAACCGGTATGAGATGTTGGCCAAAATGGGCAGAGCCGATGAATAAAATCCTTCACGAATATCACAGTGTAAATCGTAATCGTTGCCTGAGCGAATGGCGTCGATAAAGTTGGCGTAATGTTCGGCTCCGCCGGGAGCAGCCCGGAAAGTTGGATCCTGCGGCACTTCCGAAGTTTCTTTTTCCGAACCTGCAAACGGTTCCTTTTCTCTTTGCCTGAAAGCCTTCCAGGTACTTCCGTTCAGTTCCAGGTAGCCATCGGTTCCGTAAAACATATTGCCAATTTTAATGTCGAGGCTCGATTCGCCGTGGGTGTATCTTCCGCGGGTTTCAAATTCGAGCACCTTCCCGTCTTCGTATGTAAACAATGAAGTTTGAGTATTGGGTGTTTCCTGTGAACATTCTTTCGGGCTGATGCCGTAAATGCCACCGGTTGAAAAAATGGAAACCGGATGTTCATCTTTATTTAGTCCCCAGCGGGCAATATCGAACTGGTGCGGACCCTGATTGCCGGTATCACCGTTTCCCGTGTTCCAGTGCCAGTGCCAGTTGTAATGGCCTCGTTTTTCGTTGTAAGGGCGCCATTGGGCAGGTCCGAGCCACATGTCGTAATGCAGATTTTCGGGTGGCATACCGTCGGGTGCAATACCGAAGGAATCACGTGGTTTGTAACAAAGTCCTTTAGACATGTAAACGTCACCAATTCCACCTTCATGCAAAAACTTCATGGCTTCCATCACGTTGGCAATGGAACGGTTTTGAAAACCTACCTGCACGCGAACGTTGTATTTACGCGCGGCATCAATCATTTTGCGGCCTTCAAATACATTGTGGTTAGAAGGTTTCTCTACGTAAACATGTTTCCCGGCTTGGCATGCCCAGATTGTTCCCAGTGCGTGCCAGTGATTTGGTGTGGCAAACGAAACGGCATCAATTTCCTTGTCGTCGAAAACCTTGCGCATATCCCACTCTGTTAAAGGTTTTGTGCCAATGGCTTCTTCAACCCGTTTCACCCGTTCCGGATACAATTCCTCATCCACATCGCAAATGGTTTTTAAAAACACATTGCGGTTGTCTTTTAATGAGCACCATGTTCTGATGTGCCCGTTTCCCTGTCCGCGAATCCCGATTACGGCCATGGTAATCCGCTCGTTAGCTCCCAGAATGGAACCATACGATTTGGCGCTGAACCCCAGTCCGCCCATAGCAATGCCGGCAGTTCCCACCAGGCTTTTTTTGATAAAATCTCTTCGTTGAGTCATGCTTATTTGATTTTTGCTGGTTTATAATATTGGCGGACAAGTTAATCATTTGAATTTTAAAACTGAAAAAAAATGGAATTTGATTTCAGATAAAAAAAATAAAATGAATTCACCCGGCAACTTTCGGTCACCAGGTGAAAAATAGTTCTGTTTTCAATTTTCTGTTAGTTGAATTCCAGCGGTACCTGATTAAAGTTTTGTAACCTGCTCCCAAATTGTTTTTAATACCGGAATTCCGTTTTTCAGGTTTTCTGCTCTTGTTTGCAGCACCCGCTCTCCGGGATACCGAATTTCACTTTCGGATTCATCAGGCGTTGAGTTTTTATAATCTGAAATGATTTCAATAATGGTGTTTTCGATTGAAGGAAAATTACTGAGTTTTTTAAGACTGAAAGCAATAAAAACCTGCGAAACGCTGTATTCCGCTTCTTTCTGACTCAACTCGCGGGTTGAAAGTCCGGCCGACAAAACAGTAGCCAGAATGTCGAGTAGCAGTGACAATCCTGCACCTTTCCAGTACCCAATGGGCAGTGCGCGCCGCGATTCCAGGATTTCACCGGGTTCATTTGTAAGTTCTCCATTTTTATTGAAGCCTCCGGGAAAGGAAAGTGATTTTCCTTCCAGTTGGGCAGCCTCCATTTTCCCATACGAAAACTGGGTCATGGCAAAGTCGAGCACAATAGCTTCGTTGCCAAACGGCACGGCAAAAACCAGCGGGTTGTTCCCCAAACGGCTCTCTTTGGCGCCCCAGGCCGGCATGTTCGCTTCGGTGTTTGTCCAGCCCATAAATACAAATCCTTTTTTTGCCGCCTGCCAGCCATAGGTCCCACCGCGCATCCAGTGATTGGTGTTGGCAATGGCCACACAGCCAATTCCGTTTTCTGAAGCCAGTTGCATGGCCCGGTTAGTACAAAACCTGGCATTCAACGGACCGGGTCCCAGTTGGCCATCCCACTGCTCAAGCGCACCGGCAACTTGCACCAGCCTGGGTTCGGCATTTACATCAATAAATGCTTTTTTTATGTATTCCACAAACCGCGGAAACCGGTAAACACCATGCGAATAGATTCCTTCCAGGCTGTTTTCGGCAAAAATGCCTGCGCAGATTTCAGCTTTTTTCGCAGTAAAACCATGTTTCATTAATATCCGTTGGAAAACGGATTGCATTTCAGGAAAAGGAATCCGGATAGTATTCATTCCAGTGAACTTTTATGAAATTTTCTGAAGAGCAGATTTTACATTTTCCAGCAACCGTGGTACTTTTTCAAAAGGATCTCCTGCTCCCAGTGTTTCCAAAGGAAGATAGCCACGATACCCTGCATTTTTTATTATTTTGAAAAGTTTCACAAAATCGGTGGGTGTTTCTTTGCCGTCAATCCAAACATTTTCTTTGATTTGCCACGTCACGGCCTTGTCAATGTTTTTCTGAATTTCTTCATACGGATCATGCTGGCGGTAACTTCCGATATCGAGGTTCAACCCCAGCCATTCAGAATCCACCATTTCAAAAATGCGGTCCACATCGGCAGCCGTTTTCAGGAAGTCGTTGTGGTTTTGCAGGGCAATAATTACTCCAGATTTTTTTCCGTAATCGCAACACTCCCGGATGTCTTTGGCCATCCATTCAAAAACCTTATCGCGCGAAAATCCTTCGTGTGTGTTGGTTCCTGCAAAAACCCGCAGGTTTGGAATGCCCAGCTTTGCAGCCGCACCAATCCATTTTTTTATCATTTCAATATCCGTTTTTCGGGCTGCCGGATCGGGATTGGCAAAATCGTTCCGAACACCAGTTCCGCTAATGTCCAACCCCAGCAAAAATGCTTTTCGTTTAAATTCGTTGATGTATTCATCTGTAGGAGGTTCCGGATACCCGGGGAAATAGTAGCCTGTGGGATCAATCGCGTCGAAATTGTATTCTGCGCAAAAATCAAGTACATCAAACAAATCTATTTTTCCTTCGCGAAGCGGATTATTGAAGGAGTAAACATTCAGACTGAGTTTGAATTTATGGGAAAACTTTTCAGTGCCGGTTTTTTCTTCAATAGCTGAAAAATGCCACGAAAATCCGGTTGCCGGTATAGCAGGAACCACGGCAAGTGCTTTAAGAAAATTTCTTCTGGAATTTAGATTTTTCATATTCTGTTATTTTATTAGTTCTGTAAATAATGTTCTTTTTCAATTTTCTACGAATTTATCAATTTGAAATCAAAAACAGCTAAATGAAAGGAAAAAGTATAAAAGACATTCATGTGGATTTTTCTACCTTTGCGGCATTAATTTTAGAAAGAAATGGGGAATGAAAATAGTGCCATGTGGCATGCAATACCTTACGAAGAGGTTATAACTTCGGTTGGCAGCTCAAACAAAGGACTAACTTCTGAAGAAGCAAAAAAGAGGTTTCAGCAATACGGCCCGAACCATATTAAAAGAAAACAAAAAGATGGTCCCTTAACCGTTTTATGGAGACAAATTAACAATCCGCTCATTTGGGTTTTAATTGGCTCAAGTACGCTTGCTGTTTTACTGGGGAAAATTACTGACGGCCTGGTAGTTTTGGCCGTTGTGGTTATTAATACAATTATTGGTTTTATTCAGGAATTTAAAGCCGGAAGAGCCATAGAAGCACTAAGCGAAATGATTCCTGAAAATGCCACGGTTTTGCGCGATGGCCGGAAAGTGTCCATCCCGGTTGCTGAAATTGTACCAGGAGATTTGGTAGAGCTGGAAGCCGGCGAACGGGTTCCGGCCGACATGCGGCTGGTTCGGCAGAAAAACCTGACTGTGGAAGAGGCTGCGCTAACCGGCGAATCGGTTCCTTCCCAAAAATCAGTTAATCCGGTTGAACCGGACGTTTCCATTGGCGACCGAAAAGGTATGGTTTACAGCGGAACGCTTGTATCAACCGGAACAGCAACAGCCGTGGTGGTTGGAACCGGAATGAACACCGAACTGGGTAAAATTTCGGATATGCTCAGCGAAACCACCGATTTGGAAACACCTCTTACTAAAAAACTTGGCGTTGTAGGAAAATACCTGACCATTGGCATTGTGGCAATTACAGTTGTAATTATGATAATTGGAACTATTCGTGCCACAAGCCAGGGAATTTCGCTTGATATGGCCTTGAAAGACAGCCTGATTTTTGCTATTGCCCTTGCTGTGGGTGCTATTCCCGAAGGATTGCCGGCAGTTGTTACCATTGCTTTGGCTATTGGCGTTCAGCGCATGGCACGACGAAAAGCCATTATCCGAAAACTTCCGGCCGTTGAAACACTGGGCAGCACCACCGTTATTTGTTCCGACAAAACCGGAACGCTTACCCGCAATGAAATGACCGTAAATGAATTGTGGACGATTGAACATGATATTCAGGTTACAGGTGTTGGGTACAATTCCGAAGGAATTTTTAAACAGAACGGCATTGAAATGACAGAACTGCCTGATGATATTAAAATATTACTTGAAGACGCAGTATTGTGCAGCGATGCTGGTTTTAAATCTGAAGGCGACAATTTTCAAATTACTGGTGACCCTACCGAAGTAGCCCTGATTGTAGCTGCCGCAAAGGCAAACCTGAATGTTGACGAGGTTCGGAATAATCATCCCCGTCAGGATGTGATTCCATTCGATTCGGAATCGAAATTTATGGCTACGCTAAATCAGAATGAACAACAGCGTATTATAATTAAAGGTGCACCTGAGGTTATTTTGAAAAAATGCAGCAGTCATTTTGGCGGTGCAAAACTTGAAACAGAACCTGTTATTTCCGAAATAGAACGGCTGGGAGCCAAAGGAATGCGTGTGCTTGCGGTCGCGCAAAAATTCAGGACGAATACCAAAAATACAGAACTGCAACCTTCCGAAGCGGAAAATGATTTTCAGTTTTTGGGGCTTTTTGGAATGATTGACCCGCCACGCGCTGAAGCTATTGAGGCAATTAAAGCCTGTCACGATGCCGGAATTGTTGTGAAAATGATTACCGGAGATCATCAAACTACTGCGCAATCTATCGGGATGGACCTTGGACTTTCGAAATCAGGTAAAACCATAACCGGTGTGGAACTGGCAAAAATGGACAGCGAAACACTGGCAGAGATTGTAAAAAATACCAACATTTTTGCACGCGTTGCACCGGAACACAAACTGCGGCTGGTGAAAGCGCTGCAGGCCGACAACCATATTGTTGCCATGACCGGTGACGGCGTAAACGATGCGCCTTCATTAAAACAGTCTAACATTGGAGTGGCCATGGGAATTACGGGAACTTCGGTTTCGAAGGAATCTTCAGACATTGTGCTGGCCGATGACAATTTTGCGAGCATCAGCGCGGCAGTGGAGGAAGGGCGCCGTGTTTATGACAACCTGCTAAAATCGCTTGCTTTTCTGCTGCCCACCAATCTGGGACTGGCGTTTATTCTGATTTACGGAATTATGTTTTTCCCGTTCAACCTGATTACAAACGAACTGTTGCTGCCCATGCTGCCCACCCAGCTTTTGTGGATTAACCTGGTGGCTGCTGTGGCGCTGGCACTTCCGCTGGCTTTCGAGGTAAAAGAACCCAACGTGATGAAACGTCCGCCCCGCAAACCCGATGCGCCGCTGTTCAATAAATTTGTAACGTTCAGGGTGTTTTTTGTATCCCTTTTAATGACCGCCGGAACGATAATTATTTTCAACCTGCATTATTCGCATAGTCTGGGAAATGGACTGGACCCGGCGTTTGCACAGGCAAAAGCTCAAACCACATCGGTAACTTTTGTTATTCTTTTCCAGATTTTTTACATGCTCAACTGCCGTTCATTGCGCGATTCGCTGATGAAAATCGGGTTTTTTAGTAATCCAACTGTTTTTCTGGGAATTGGAATTGTGCTTGGGTTGCAGGCTGTTTTTATTTATGCGCCGTTTATGCATACTATTTTTAATACAGTTCCACTCACCTTAAATGAAGTGCTTTTTGCTGCTCTTTTCGGGTTTGTGATATTTCCGGTTATCGGAGTTGAAAAGTGGATTCATTACCTGTTAAGCCGGAGAAAATAGATTAAAGACTTTTCGGATTGGTAATCACTACCTCTTTTACGCAGGTGCCCGGCGATAATTCCAACAGCCAGCGGATGGTTTTGAATAGGTCATCCGGCTGAATCATTTCCTCCGGCTGAAGCGGGGTACCGGCTTCCTGTGCCATGTTGGTGTTTACCCACGCCGGACACAGTGCAGTCACTTTTATTCCCTGCGGTGTGAGTTCCCGGTACAGGGATTCATTCAATCCCAATAATCCGAATTTGGATGCACAATAGGCGCCACTTCCGGTAAAACCTACTTTGGCCGATCGGGATGCCACATTAAAAATGTAACCCGATTTTTGGTTTTTCATCACCGGAACCACTTCCTGCAGCATTACAAATTGCGCGGTGAGGTTGGTGTTCAGCATTTTTCTGAAATCTGGTTCGGGTAAATCCAACGTTCCGTTAAAATGAATACCGGCATTATTTACCAGGATTTCGATGCGACCAAACTTCTCAACAATTTTGGCAACCGTCTCTTTTACTTTTTCTGAATCAGTAATGTCCAGTGCGAATAGTGCCGGCTCAGAACAACCACTCCTGATAATTTCCTCTTTAACGCTTTTCAAATCATCCGAATCCCGTCCGATTAAAACCGTTTGGCAGCCCATTTCAGCCAACCCGGTGGCAATGGCTTTTCCAATTCCTTTTGATGCACCGGTAATTAGGGCGACTTTGTTTTGTTTTTTCATATTTTAAACGTTTTTTACCTCCAGAATAAATCCGCTGCCATGAATATTTTTGATTTCAATATTTGAATCGGATGAAAGGTATTTTCTCAGTTTCGTAATGAACACATCCATACTGCGGGTTGTAAAATAGCCGTCCTCGCCCCAGATTTTTCGCAGGGCCGTTTCGCGGGGCAGAAGTTCGTTTTGATTCTGGCAAAGAAGTTTTAGCAGTTCGGCCTCTTTTGGCGACAGATTTTGGTGGTCATTGCCATGAATTATTGTTCGGTTTTTAGGGAAAAAACGGTAAATTCCAATATCGTAACTTTCTTTTTCTGAATGATTTTCAAGACCTTTCCGGTTGAGGATGGCTTTTATTTTGCAAAGCAGCACTTCGGTGTCGAACGGTTTGGTAATGTAATCGTCGGCTCCCACGTTGTATCCTTTCAGGATATCTTCCTTCAGCGTTTTGGCTGTTAGAAAGACCAGTGGGATGTTTGCATCGGTTTTCCTGATTTGGCCGGCAATGGTAAAACCATCGGTGTGCGGGAGCATGACATCGAGTATGCATATATTAAATTCACCGTTTTTAAAACGTTCGTAGGCAAACCGGCCATTGTCCACCCAGGTTACCTCGTAATCGTTCAGTTCAAGATACGATTTCAATACCGCCCCGAAACTGAGGTCGTCTTCTACAAGAAAGATATGTTGTTTTACGTTCATACTTCCAAAACTCAAAACTCAAAACTCAAAACTCAAAACCCAAAACCCAAAATTCAAATAAATTCCAATATCCCAAACTTAAAAAATCCAAACGCAGAAAGATTGTTTGGAAATTGGTTTATTGGTTTTTGGAGCTTATTTGTATTTTGGTAATTGTTATTTCCATTTTCACTCCCTTACAAACGGTAAAAAAATATCAAACTTACTTCCTTTTCCCGGTTCACTTTGCACAGAAATATTTCCGTGGTTGGCTTCCACAAATGCTTTTGCATAACTTAAGCCAAGCCCGAAGCCTTTTACATTGTGCACATTTCCGCTTTCCTGGCGATAAAACTTTTCGAATATTTTGCTCTGAACACTTTTGGTCATTCCAATGCCTTTGTCTTCAACCGAAACCAGCACACCTTTGGGTTTATTTTGGGTTGAAATAATTATTTGTGGTGCAACAGTTGAATATTTTATGGCATTGTCGAGTAAATTATAAAACACGTTGGTGCAGTGAATTTTATCGGTTGTAACTGAAGGATTTGAAGCTTCAAATTTTGTTGCAATTTTTCCTTCGCGTTTTTCAACCTGGAGAGTAATCCCCTGCATGGCATCTTTCAGCAAATCATGCACGTCAATGGTTTCCCATTTAAATTCAAACTCTTTTTTATCGAGCCGGGCGATGGTTAAAATATCTTCCACCTGCCGGTTCATGCGGGCGTTTTCCTTTTTAATCATTCCGGTAAAATAGCGCACTTTTTCGGCATTTGAAATCACTTTTTCGTTGTTGATGGAATCGGCAGCCACCGAGATGGTTGCAATGGGCGTTTTAAATTCGTGCGTCATGTTATTAATGAAATCCGACTTCATCTCCGAAATCTTTTTCTGCCTTAAAATATAGTAAATACTACCGGAAAAAGCGGCTAAAATAAAAAATGAAAATAAAAGGGAAGCCACGAGGAGCCAGTTCAGTGACCGAAAAATAAAGTTTTCGCGGTCCGGAAAAACTACCGACAATTGCAGGTTGCGTTCGAAAATCGAATTTGGATAGAGTTTTACTTTATATTCAGAATTGGCCAGTCCGGCAGAATCAGCAGCTTCGGAACGCGTGTGCAAAATGGAATCTGAAAAAATACCAAACTGGAAACCGATGGGAATATCGCGGTTTTTCAGCTCATTGTTCAAAACTGTTTTTAATTGCAAGGTGTCAATTTCACTGGCATTCCACGAAGCAATTTCGGTAACAAACTGCCTTGCGGTGCGTTTCAGGTTTCCGGCTTTGTTTTTTATCCTTTTTGAAAAACCAGGTGGGAACTGTATAACGGAATCCAAACTTTGCATCAATGAATCGATTTTTATGACGCTTACCGAATACAGCGAGTCCAGGTTTGAAATGACGGTGTCCCCATCCACAATAAAAATGTTTTGATAATGGCCATCATTTTCGCCGGGAAAAACAAATTCATCGGCAAAAACCGATGCTTCTCCATCCATCTCAAAACGCGAGATTATTTGCCCGGTGTCTGCTCTGGTTTCCACTTCAACCCTGATATTATTGTCGTTTTTATTTGGATTCCTTTTTCTCGTGATAATTACGGGAGGCGCATTTGCAGGTGGCAACTTTTTCACTTTAAGCGAATCAGGGAGATTTACTGATGAAGGCGGAGGTGGATCGGGTATTTGAAAATGGAACTCAAAATCCTGATTGTTGCCATGCTGTAAAGTGGAATCGTCGCTGAAAACCATCCGGTTTACAACTCTCAAATCGTTACGCTCCTCCATTTTTTTAGCCGTGCTGTTCAGTGCATCATTTACACTTCGGCTGAACAATTCATTTTTAACCTGAATGGCATTGTTCATCCAAATCAGTTGTATGGCAATAATTCCCAAAATAGAAATTGCCATAAATACAACCAATCCGGTGAAAATCTTTTTGTTCATGGTTCAAATATAGGTATTTCAAAAAGCCGTTATCATATTTTAACTTTTCCTTAACCAATTTTAACCGGGTTTTAACTGATTGGTAGTGTGTGTCTCTGCTATCTTTGTTGTGCCATTTTTTACAAATTTAAAATAGAAAGTTATGAAACAAATCATGTTTATTATCGGATTCCTCCTCGGCTCTTTCCTCCTTTTTTCCTCTTTTTCATTGAGAGAAAATCCACAGGACCCGCCACGCGGAGAAAAAGGAGAAAAAGCAAAGCGCCACATAAAAATAGTAAAAACAGAAGATGGAAAAAAAACAGAATTGGATACCATTATTAAAGGTGATAATATTTTTGTTTGGAACGGAGATACCATTTTATCTGCCAGTGATTTCAATTTTGTGATGCCTGATCTTCCTGAAATGGATTCATTGCACAAAAATTTTACTTTTCGTTTTAACGGCGAAGACATGGATTTCGAACCGCCTTTTTTACTGCCACCCAATGCTCCGAGGCCACCAAAAGCCCCACATATTTTTCATTTCAAAAATAAATCAGGCGATAATATTATTGATTTAAGCGACCCCGGAATCATCTCCTATAAAAAGAGAGATAAAAGCGGAGGACGCGAAAAAATTGTCATCATCAGGGAAAAAAATGAAGAAAATGAGAACGAGGATGTCGATATTTCATGGAAAACAAAACCTTCGGAGTTTTTAGTGAAAGCGCCTCCTGTAATTGAAAAACGAATTAAAGTCATAAAAAATGACGACGGAGAAATTGAAATAACTGAAGATGAGGATGTAAAAATTCAAAGGAAAGATGGAAAAGTTATGATTATCCGCAAAAAAATTGAGGACGAAGGTAAAGAGGTGGAAATAGAAATTGAGGAAAACGAAGAAAACAAATAATCTGAAAGCAATTAAACAGCGATTTTTAAAACAGCAAATTGAAGCCGGTTTTATGATTCAGTTCATGAGCCGGCTTTTTAAATTTGTTCCCAGCCTTGCCGGTAATTGTGCCGAATCCATTTTTCGGCAGTTTGCAATGCCGGAAGGGTCACAAATTCATTATTTGTTCTGGGATTTCCGTTTACCAATTCAAAATTGGTTTTCGAAAGAATACGTATTACATCGGTTGAACCAATATTGGTAAAACGCATGTTGGGACCATCCCAAATCAGTTTTCGGTTTAAACTCTGCAGCCGGACAGCTAAAACACCCAGCATAATAGTTTCATTTAACGGCCCGGAATATTTAAAATCAGATGAAGTTTCCAGTCGGTTTTCTTTAGGCTCTTTGCACGCACGAATCCAGTCCTGTTCATGGCCTCCTTCTGAGGGATTGAAAATTCGGCGAATTGACTTTTCCGGTTCCTGAAAATGATCCATTTCGCTGGCAGGCAAAAGTGTTGGATTGCTTGCAAAAGCGCCGCACATTATTTTTCCGTTTGTACCATAAAAAATACATCCGCCATTTTCATCACCCATCATATCACCATCTTTCAGTTCATTGGGCCGGGGTGGCATCCATCCGCCATCGCACCAATTCACAGAAACTGCCGGCATGGCAACTTTGGGAAGGTTGTCGCGCCGGGGAAATTCGAATCGTATAAATTCAGAATTGGGAGCCGAGTCGGTGTTAAATTCCGATGAACTTGCCTCAACTGAGATGGGATGATGTAACATTAAAGCTTTAAAAACAGGATCAAGAACATGATTTCCCATTTCACCCAAAGCACCTGAACCGAAATCCCACCAACTACGCCAGGTCCATGGATGATAAACCGGATTGTATTCTTTCCAGGGCGCCGGCCCAACAAACAATTCCCAGTCTAAATCACGCGGCACTCTTCTGCTGCGTTCGGGTGCAAAGTTATTTTGGGGCCAGTTTGGTTTTGTAGTCCAGGTGTCAACATGGGTTATTTCACCAATAACACCTGCCCAAATCCATTCACAAATTTTCCGGATTCCTTCGCCTGAGTTTCCCTGGTTTCCCATTTGGGTAGCAACGCCGTATCTTTGTGCAGTCTCAGCAAGTATTCGCGATTCGTAAATGGAGTGGGTAAGTGGTTGCTGAACAAAAACATGTTTCCCTTCGCGAATGGCCATCATGGCGGCCAGGGCGTGGGTGTGGTCAGGAGTGGCAATAACCACCGCATCAATATCTTTTTGTTCCTCCATCATCACCCTAAAATCTTTGAATTGTTTGGCCATTGGCCACCGCTTGAAAGTGTTCCCGGCATAATCCCAATCCACATCACACAAGGCAACGATGTTTTCAGTTTCCATATTCCGGAGGTTCACATAACCGTAACCGCCAACTCCTATGCCGGCAATGTTTAATTTGTCGTTAGGCGATTGGTGTCCCAGCCCGGCCACTACATTTGAGGGTACAATCGTTATTCCGGCAATTGTAGTGGCAGCAGTGCCGATAAATTTACGTCGTGTGAACTTATTATTTTTATTCATATTTTTTCTAACATTAAACCGCCCAAACAGGTTGCCGCAAATTAGCAAAAAATCAGGAAAAAAAGCCGATTGGCAAACCTTCGGTTAAAAAAGATGTTATTCATAAAAAGCTTATTAATATTGAATCTATTTTATACATGATGAAACGAATTACCTTAATAATATTAATTGTCGCATTTTCATTGTCAGCCTGGTCGGGAACCCAAAAAATCCCTTTGATTGGAGATAAAGCTCCGTCATTTACAGAGAATTCCACAAACGGGATGTTGAATTTTCCTGAAGATTTTGGCAATAGCTGGAAGATTTTATTCAGCCATCCGCTGGATTTTACTGCAGTGTGCACCTCGGAATTGTGTGGCCTGGCCATTAATCAGGAAAAATTGGATTCGCTGGGAGTAAAAATTGCGGTTATATCAATTGACGAAATTGAAAGGCATTTATTATGGAAAGCATTTATGGAAAAAGCGATGAGTGAGGATGGCGGGGATGTAAAAATAAATTACCCCATTGTGGCTGATCTTTCAGGAAAAATATCCAAAAAATACGGTATGCTGCATTCATCAGCAAACGACAAAAGGGATGTAAGGGGTGTATTCATTATTGATCCGGACAATATTATTCAGTCCATTTCTTTCTATCCCATGAATGTTGGCAGAAACATCGATGAACTGCTACGGACAGTGGCTGCCTTGCAGTTAACTCAAAAAGAAAATGTTCTTACCCCTTACAACTGGGAACCGGGCGATGATGTTTTGGTCCCTCACAAACCTTATACTGAAGATGAATTGGAAAAGAATCCGGATCTGAAAAATCAATATTACAATAAGGGAGAATTTATGTGGTACAAAAAAATGAGTAACCCCGAAAAAAAATAGGGATTCGGATCAGGATTAGAAGAATTTAGTTTTAGCAAATTACCAAAAAAAAAGGATGTTCGAAACCGAACATCCTTTTTAGTATAACTTATAAAATATTATGCTGGCATATCAGGCAAACTCCAAGGTTTGCGGTATGTATGATTAATCAATTCAGCAGCAAATTCTTTTGCGGGAACCGGGTCAGTCCATGTTTTTTTGAACGTTGGGTGACCGTCATGAATTTCGAATCCGTCTTTTATAACGGTGCGAATAGTTTCATCGTCACTCAGGTTGGTGAATTCCATTTTTTCACCATTCCAGTCCAAAACTTTATTCAACGACTGCAAACGAACAGCCAGAACTCCCATTACAACCATTTCGTTGAATGGTCCGGCCTCGCTAAAATCGGAAGCAGTAGGAACGCGGTTTTCAGGACTTTCCTTACATGCACGTACCCAATCCATTTCGTGTCCACCACTGGTAGCATTGTCAATTCTTCTTCTGAACTTCGGAGCTTCAGGAACGCGGCCTGAAAGCAACCATGGATTAACTCCGTAGCAACCACAGATCAGTTTATCTTTTGTTCCGTGGAAAATTACACCACCGCCGCTGTCGTTCGGGTTTTTACCTGCCGGCCATCCTTCGGGTAAATTCCATTTAATACCGCCATCGTACCAGTGAACATCAACCTGCGGCAGTTCGGCATTACGTTTCATCCCTTTCCATGCCCGTTGTGGAGCCCGTGACGGGAAAGTCATTTTTACCGATTGCGAAACAGGTGCACAATCCTGAAGCAGCAATGAAGAACTTCCCTGTGCATGAATTGGGTAACCCAATTCAAGTCCAACAAATACCGGGTGAAGAATATGGCAGGCCATATCGCCAAGGGCGCCGGTACCGTAATCCCACCAGCCACGCCAGTTCCATGGGTGATAAATTTCATTAAACGGACGCATTTTTGCCGGTCCAACAAACAAATCCCAGTCGAGAGTGTCCGGAACCCAATGTCCCACTTCAGGAGTGTTTAAACCTTGTGGCCAAATCGGACGGTCAGTGAAAGCTTCCACTTTAGTTACTTCACCAATTTCGCCGTTCACGAGCCATTCAGTAGTCAGATTTACACCTTCGCCTGAAGATCCCTGGTTACCCATGGAAGTTGCCAACTGGTGTTTTTTAGCCAGTTTGGTTAACAGGCGCGATTCGTAAACTGAGTGGGTCAAAGGTTTTTGAACGTAAACATGTTTGCCCATTGTCATAGCATGAGCGGCAACAAGAGCGTGAGTATGGTCGGCAGTTGCCACTACTACTGCATCGAAATCCTTACCCATTTCATCGTACATTTTCCGCCAGTCTTTGTACTTTTTGGCTTTTGGCCAACGATCGAACACACCGTTTCCGCCAGTGTATTTCCAGTCCACATCGCAAAGTCCTACAATGTTTTCTGATTCCAGGTTTTTTAGGTTGGCAAAACCCATTCCTCCAACACCAACGCCTACAATGTTGAGTTTGTCACTGGGAGCTTTGTGCCCCAATCCGGCCACTACATGGCTCGGAACAATTGTCAATCCTGCTGCAGCAGCAGCTGTTGTGCCAAGGAATGCTCTCCTTGAAAAGGCACTTTTGTTCGAATTCTTTTCCATAACAAATAAAAGTTTTAATTGGATAGGTACTATATATTCCTATTTATTTTTAATACAAAAAACCGTTAAATATAACCATATTCGGTGTTTCCTCAAACAAGGCAAGTAAAAATGGTGCATCCGGTCAAAAAAATATTTACAATTTCCCTGAGATCAATTTGTTTCTTATTTGTGGAAAAGTGTTTTAAATTGAGTGATTTAAACGATTTAGAGGCGGGCAATTTCATTATATGTTAAAAAAATCAAATTGTTTAAATTCAGTTTCGTTATGGTTCAGGTCTGAAATTTAAATTCAGTCTAAATAAATTAATCCAACAATTTTTAAAGCAACAGTTGAAAAACCGGATTTTACATCATAAATTTTGGTTTGCCTTGAATTTTTATGTCGAAACGATTGTTTTTGTGTGGCAACGTGTCCCAATTATAAAAATATCTGTCCCGTATTGAATCTAAAAATTTTTTACAAAAACTCTTAATTTTCTGCAAATCAAATATTTAAAATTTTGGAACATCAGTTGTTTTGCTATTGGCACGCTTGAAGATGTATTTACAAACTAAAAAAATTTATAAACAATTAAAAAACACGAAATCATGAAAAAGTTATCAGTTATTATCGCAACAGTTT
>NZ_JAWLCI010000066.1:0-26239 GCF_041687215.1 Mariniphaga sp. | reverse complement strand
CTGGCCAACTGCCGAAATTGCCGTAATGGGCCCGGAAGGTGCTGCCAATATTGTTTTCCGTAAAGAAATTTCTGAGGCTGAAAATCCTGAAGAAGTGCGGCAGCAAAAAATTCAGGAATACAAGGAAAAATTTGCCAATCCTTATGTAGCAGCGGCTCAGGGTTATATTGACGAGGTTATTGAACCGCGCGACACAAGGGGACGTATTTTACATGCACTTCAGGTTTCCGAAAATAAAAGCGTATTCCTGCCCAATAAAAAACATGGAATTCCTCCTTTTTAAAAAAATACAGGTATGACAGAAGAAAAAGAATTTAAAACACTTGTGGTTCAGGGAGCTGTTTACAAAACAACCTATACCTGGAAATTTGAAAACCGTGTGAATTGGGAAGCGCCCAATCCAAACCATATTTACAGTTTTATACCGGGAACCGTAATTGACATTTTTGTTAAACCCAGGCAAAAAGTGAAAGAAGGCGAAACACTTTTATTGCTTGAAGCAATGAAAATGCAAAACCAGGTTAGAATGCCGTTCGATGGGGAAATTGTAAAAATTTATGTAAAAAAAGACGAAACCATTCCTAAAAAACACATGATGCTGGAAATAAAACCGGCACGAATACGGTAAAGTTTTAAACATAAAACAGTTTCAAAAAACCGCACTATCGCTGTGCGGTTTTTTTATTTTAATTCGTTAGATTTATTCGGAAAAATAATAAAATGAGATTCCTGGCTTTCATAATTTGTTTTGGATTGGCTCCGGGGTTGTATGCACAAACTGATTTTTGCCGCAAATCAACTGAAGGAACCGATTTTTGGTTTGGGTTTATGGAAAGCCGGAATTACCAGGAAGATCATTATATTGAAATTACAGTTACTGCAAGTGAAACAACTGATTTTCAAATTACTATTGGCCCTGAAGAAATTCCATTTAACGATCTATATACTGTAAATGCAAACAGTTCTGTTCAGATAAAAATTCCCTGGGAAATAGCGGAAGCAACCGGTTCTGAAGAAATCCAGGACAAAGGCATTCACCTGATCTCCGAAAAACCGGTAAACGTTTATGCGCTAAATTGGAGCCGAAACTCTGCCGATGTTGCTGTAATTTACCCTGTTGGAAGTTTGGGTACAGAATATTTTGCCATGTGTTATTACCCCGATATTGATTTGGTGAATCCGGAAACGGGAAACGGACGAAACAGCGAATTCCTGATTGTGGCTACCGAAGACGGTACCGTGGTAGAAATAACTCCATCGCGGGTAACCGACAAAAACGTTCCGAAAGATTCAACTTTTTCAGTAATGTTGAACAAAGGCCAGGTGTATCAGGTGCAATCGCAAAATATTGTAGGCTCGCATCTCGAAGGACAAGGCGACCTGACCGGAAGTTACATTTCAGCCAGTAAGCCGGTTGCATTTTATTCCGGCTCATTAAGTACCCGAATTCCAACCGGGCAATGCTGCTGGGACCATCTTTACGAACAAATTCCGCCGGTCCATTCGTGGGGTCTGGAATATTACCTTACTCCGTTGAAAACCCGCCAGCAGGACCGGTACCGCATTATGGCGGCACAAAATAACACCACACTTTTTATTACCGGAAGATCACCTGTCACTCTTCAACGAGGTGAATTTGAAGAAGTGGTGGTTTATCACAACGACCCCAAACGGGTGCTGGCCGACAAACCTGTAATGGTAGCCCAGTTTAGTCAGTCTCGCAATGTGGACAATGATTTCACCGGTGGCGACGGCGATCCGTTCATGATTATTTTAAGTCCGGTGAACCAGTCGCGAAATGCAGCAACATTCGTGGCGTATGAATCGCCCGATTTGGATATTGAAGGCTACGAAGGAATCACCAAATACTTTGTCAATATTGTAACCCAATCCAGTGAAATTGAAAACATCAGGCTGAATGAAGAACCTGTTGAAGATGAATTTTTGACCTTGCCGGGAAACTTGTATTCGTTTGCTCAAATTCAAATCGATGCCGGAACCAACCACATCAAAAATATAAACGAAGAAGCCGGATTTCTGGCCTACGCTTATGGTTTTGGAGGGGTTGAATCTTATGGATACGGCGTTGGTTTCAACCTCGATTTAACACTCGATTTAGGCGAAAGCGTTGAATTTATGGGCGATACTTTATTGCTTTGTTTTGGTGATACTTTAGTTCTTGATGCCGGTTATTACTTTGATACTTTCAAGTGGAATTCAGGCGAAACCACACAAACATTGCGGGTTTTTGATGAAGGGTGGAAAAGCGTTGAAACAACTACTATCGATGGCTGCGAACTGGAAGATTCTGTGTTTATCTTCTTAAGTGAACCTTTTGTTCAACTTGAACTGGAATATCTGGAAGAATGTATGCCGTTTGAACTGGAACTGGCGGCTGAAGATGGGTACAGTAAATATTTATGGCAAAACGAGTTGGGCGATACCCTTTCAACTATACAAAGTTTTTCTGCGAATAAAACCGGTATTTACAGTATCACCGTTTTCGACCAATACAACTGCACCGCCAGCGACAACATGGAACTCATTATTTTTCCTGTTCCTGAAATTGAATTTTCAGGCTCATCACAAATTTGTGGAGAAAAAACAACAACTATTTCTGTTTCAGCAATCGGAACTTTGGATTCGATATGGAATTATGAAGGTGGAACAGACTGGAATACCAACAAACCTTCTGCCCTTACCTTTACAAACCAAACCAACACAACTGCCGAAATTGAGGTGAATGCATGGGGCGATTATGAAATTTATTTTCATTTAAAAACCACTGATGGCTGCGAAAAAACAGATACTTTTTTCATTCGGTTTCACCCTGATCCATTTGCTGATTTTGTTTTGGACAATGATGAAGAATGCGAAGGATACAGTCAGATACTTACATTTACAGGCTTGGCAACCGACAGTGCCAGCTTCCACTGGGATTTGAACGGGTGCCAATTTCTCGACACGCTGGGAAACCAAAACTATTTGGTTTCGGTAGGGGCTTTTTTGCAAGAACCGCCAGTAATCTCTCTTTTTATTGATGATAACGGTTGTTTTAGCGACACGGTTTCTAAACCCGTTGGCGCCCAACCCAATTTTACCATGGAAGCCGACCAGCAACGCGGGTGCGATGAGCTTGAAGTAAATTTTTCGAGCCAACTTTTAACCGCCGACCAGGTTAATTTCGAATGGGAATTTGACGACGGACAGATTTCCACAGAACAAAATTTAAC
Organism: Mariniphaga sp.; assembly: GCF_041687215.1. Lineage (NCBI taxonomy): Bacteria > Pseudomonadati > Bacteroidota > Bacteroidia > Marinilabiliales > Prolixibacteraceae > Mariniphaga > Mariniphaga sp. Next base: position 23,006 of record NZ_JAWLCI010000066.1, on the reverse strand, counting down.
CAGATTCTATAACGAACCTGGTTTTTATGATGTAAAACTAACCATTACCAATCCGGTTACCCAATGCACCAACAGCTTTTCCATCGACAGTATGATAAAAGTTTTCCCAACACCGGTGGCTGCCATCGAAGCAGACCCGGATTTTTGCTATCCGGAATCGGCTCAGCTTATTTATCCGAATAACATCGATTCTATTGTTTGCCACTGGGAATTTGACGGAATGCACCAAATTGGTATCGGGAATGATACCATCTCAGTTATTTTCGACAAACCCACTGCATTAGTCAGGCTTGTTGTTGATGAATTTGGGTGTTTTAGTGAACCTGCAGAAATGCAGTTAAAACGAAAACCGCTTTTCGATTTTTCCACAGAAAACAGTGAAGGTTGCCTGCCTTTCGAAGCAGAAATTTTTGCAGAAACACCAGACGAGAATGTTCATTTTTACTGGATTTCCGACAGTCTCCCCTACCCGGAAAGCAACTCAAAATATTTTTCTTCATCTGAACCGGGAGAGTTTTCCGTGGGATTAATCGCCCAATCTGCCGAAACGGGTTGTTCCGATACCCTCATTAAAACAGACTGGATAAAAGTTTACCCAAACCCTGTGGCCGATTTTCGTGTAAATTACCCGGTGGCCATGGTTGAAAATGCCAATATCTCATACAGAAACTGGTCAGAGGATGCTGTTGTTTATTCGTGGGAATTTGGCGATGGAACATCATCTGCCGAACAACATCCGGTGCATACATTCACAGAACCCGGCGAGTACCTTTCGCGGTTAACGGCAGAATCTGTCCACGGATGCACCGATACTTCAGAACTGCTCATTACAATTCTTCCTTCTGTCAATTATATGCCCAATGCTTTCCGGCCCGAAAGCCCAATTGAGGAAAACCGCACGTTTATGCCCATTTATGCCGGGGCCGATCCTGCCCGTTTTAAACTTGAAATTTATGATCGCCGGGGTCAGTTGGTATTTGAAAGTCAATCGCCTGATCTTCACTGGGATGGCGCACTTCCCAACGGGAAACCCGCTGCCATGGGAAACTACATTTGGATTGCCACTTATTTTGATATTCAGGGAGTTCAACGGGAACAAAAAGGACAGGTACTGTTAATTCGGTAGTTCTTTACTGAAAACCGGAATCATCTTCATAAGTATTATAAAACGGCAGATGACGGGCTTTTTCAATTTGACGGAGCAGAAAAACCAGACTGATTTCACTGGTGCCGCCAACGTTTCCCCACAATCCGGAAACCGCAATATCATAAGTATAATTAATTTGCCACCTGTTTTTTGCAAATCCGGCCAGTAAAATAACGGCATCGTACCGAAGGCCAAAATTCTGCCTGAACCAGGCACCGGCTGTTAAACCGCTTTGAGTGGCAAAGAAACCATAATTCATCTGGCCAAATCCCCGCTGATACTGCATAACCAGTTGAGGAGAAATATCGAACTTTTTACGATGATGCCCATACAAAAAAACCGGCAACCGGGCACCAAAATGTGCGGTGTATTTTCGGTGTAAAACGTCGGCATCAGATGCTCCCGGATAAAACGACTGGCGGGGTTCAGCCAGATGATGAACAACCAAACCTCCAAATATTTTTTGATTGTATAGCAACACACCCGTTGAAAAATCAAAAAATGAGAAATTGGGATCTGCCAGAAATTCTATTTCACGGGAAATGCCGTGATTCCCGTAAAAAGGGTCTAAATTATCGGGGAAAATTAATTTGTCTGTCCGGAGGCTGTTTTGGTGAAATCCGGCCTGAATGGCACCCTGCAACCGGTAGTTTTCGCTTAGTTTCACAAAAACCGAATACACGGCATTTACCTGGATGGATTGCAAACTGTTGGCAGCCTGCGAATCGTTCAAAATAAAAAAACCAAGCCCTCCCTGCAGTTTTTTCACCGGAAAATCGAACGCCAGACTGTAAGTATTAAATGCTTTGCTGAAACTACTCCATTGATTTCTGTATTGGACTGCTGCTCTTCCAACGTCCAGTGAACCTGCAAAAGCTGGATTTAAATAAAGCGGATTGGAATAAAATTGCGAAAAAGAAACATCCTGCGCCCGGATTTTTAGCCCGAAAGACATGATGAGTAAAACAATTAATATTTCAGTTTTCAGCTTTCCCATTGTTCAATCGCAAAGCTTTAAATATAATCCATTTTCTACAATTTGTTCCATGAAAAAAGGCCGTTGTTTCCAACAGCCTTTAAAAATCCAACTAAACTAATCGCGTTATTATTTTTCCTTCTCTCTGTTAATTCCAGTACATTTCGTTTGTCATCCAGTTTTCGAGCATTAAATCCTGCTCCCTTTCGTTTGAAGCATATTCAAAAACTGCCAAACCCCATTTGTTTTTATCAAACATCCAGGCTTCCAACGCAAGGGTTTCATCCTGTTCTGTTTCAACAACAAATGTATTTTCTTCAGTAAACCAATAATCTTCGTTTACCATCCACTTTTCAACTTCAAGTTTGTTTTCTGTAACGTTTTCAAGGCCTGAGACAGCATTCATTTCTGTTCCTTCAGCTTCAACATTTCCGCTTAAAAAAAATACGAAGAGAAATGTGGCTAAAAAAATCTGATTTAATTGAGCATTCTTTGTTTTCATTGTTTTCTGTTTTAATTGTCCTGTTTTCTTAAATTTGTTTCAATAAGATAGACTGTTTAACGGCACAAAGGTTACATTTACTTTTACTAATAAATACAAAAAGTATGTAAGTATGCCGGAATATTCGGCGAATGGTGGAAATTACCGGCTAAATAAAATACCTTGAGGTATGGAATTGTCTAAATCTGTCGGTAAGTGTCGAAAAATACCGAAAACAGCCGAACCACTGCCTGACATGGAAGCAAATTCAGCCCCGAGTTCGTAAAGTTTATTTTTCAGATTTTTAATTTCGGGGAAGCGGGGAAAAACACTTTTTTCAAAATCGTTTACAACAAGGTTTTTCCATTCAGAAACAGGCAGTTCGGCTAAATTTTGCAAATGAAATTCAGGTTTTGAAGGAATAATGTTTTTGTAAGCATCGGCAGTGCTCACCGAAACGTCCGGTTTCAAAATAACAATGCGATAATCTAAAAGGTCAATTTTAACCGGCGAAAGCTGGTTGCCAATGCCTGTAGCAAAAGCGGGTTTGTTCTCAATAAAAAACGAACAGTCGGCGCCCAGTTTGGCAGCATAATTTTTAAGTTGCTCATTATTTAAACGAAGTTGAAAAAAGTCATTCAGCATTTTCAGAGTAAATGCGGCATCAGAAGAACCGCCGCCAAGGCCGGCGCCTGCTGGAATTACCTTGTGCAGATGAAACTGGACCGGTGACAAATTAAAATCGTTTTTGAGTAACTGATAAGCTTTTAAAACGAGATTTTGTTCCGGGGGTCCGTCAACAGATAATCCGGAAAATGAAATTCGCGTTTCATTTGCCTCGGCCATTTCAAGGGAATCAGAAAGCTGAACGGGATAAAATATGGTTTCCAGATTGTGATAACCGTCGAGCCTTTTGGAAACCACGTGGAGGCCAATATTTATTTTTGCATTTGGAAAAACGATCATATCATCAGGTTCTCCTTTCCGGCTTACTGCTCGTTCATCAGCTCATACTCTTTGGGCGAACCGCAGGTGCAAATCAGGTTTCGATCGCCCCAGGCGTTGTCAACCCGTCCAACAGGTACCCAATATTTATTCTGTTTCACCCATTCCAACGGCCAGGCAGCTTTTCCACGCGGATACGTATGTTTCCAGTCATCAGAGGTAACAACCTCTGCTGTATGTGGTGCATTTTTCAGCACATTGTCGGTTTTGTCAGCCTTTCCGTTCTCCACCTCTTTTATCTCATTGAAGATGGTGTTCAACGCTTCAATAAACCTGTCAATTTCCTGCTTCGATTCACTTTCGGTAGGTTCAATCATTAATGTTCCGTGAACCGGAAATGAAAGCGTGGGTGCATGAAAACCAAAATCCATAAGGCGTTTGGCAATGTCCGCCTCGGTTATCCCGGCAGATGTTTTCAGGTGACGGCATTCCAGAATCAGCTCATGCCCAACCCGGCCGTTTTCACCGGTATATAACACACCAAAATTTTTCTCCAGCGCTTTGGCGATGTAGTTGGCATTCAAAATGGCAACCTGTGTGGCTTTGGTTAATCCTTCGGCTCCCATCATTTTTATGTAGCCGTAAGTAATAGGCAAAACCGATGCGCTTCCCCACGGAGCACCGGCAACAGCATTAATTCCTACATGCCCGTTATTCATAATGGGATGCGACGGTAAAAACTTCACCAAATGACTGGCCACGGCAATTGGTCCAACTCCAGGGCCGCCGCCACCGTGCGGTATTGCAAAGGTTTTGTGCAAATTGAGATGGCAAACATCAGTACCGATTATTCCCGGTGTAGTGAGTCCAACCTGGGCGTTCATATTGGCGCCATCCATATAAACCTGACCACCATTGTCGTGAATTATCCGACACATTTCCACTATGGAAGATTCAAAAACTCCGTGTGTGGAAGGGTACGTAACCATAAATGCAGAAAGGGTATTTTTGTATTGTTCGGCTTTTTTTCGCACATCTTCAAGGTCAATGTTTCCTTTTTCATCGCATTCAACCACAACCACTTTCATTCCAGCCATAACGGCGCTGGCCGGATTTGTTCCGTGGGCAGAAGAGGGAATAAGAACCACATCGCGTTGATCTTCTCCACGGCTTTTATGATATTCCCTGATGACCATTAAACCTGCATATTCGCCGGCAGCGCCTGAATTTGGCATTAAACTTACATCGGCCATGCCGGTAATTTCAGCCAAATCGCGTCGCAGTTCTTCCATCATTTCGTGGTAACCACGGGCCTGGTTTTTAGGCACAAACGGATGAATGCCGTTGAATTCAATCCAGCTTAGCGGTAACATTTCGGTGGCCGCATTCAGTTTCATGGTGCACGACCCCAGTGAAATCATAGATTGAGTCAGGGAAATATCCTTGTGCTCCAGCCGCTTAATGTAGCGTACCATTTCTGTTTCAGAACGGTAAATATTGAAAACTTCCTGTTTGAGAAATTCTGACTGCCGGGCAAATTTTTGGTCAATTTCATGCCCTTTGGGATATTCGTGAACAACCGACCATGGAAGGTTTGCCGCTTTGGCAAACACTTCCAGAATCCAGGTCATGTCCTCGCGGTTTGTAGTTTCGTCAATACTAATCCCAACCTCACCGTTTTCAAAATACCTGAAATTCATTTCCAGCTCCAACGACAGCCATTCAATATCTTCACGTTTTACGTGTTTTGGTAAAGCAAAACGAACAGTATCAAAAAAATGATTATTCAATTGTTTGTACCCCAGTTTTTCAATTTCCTGGGCCAAAAAAGCAGTAATATTGTGAATTCGGCGTGCAATGGTTTTAATTCCTTCTGTTCCATGATATACGCCAAAAAATCCGGCCATGGTAGCCAGAAGCGCCTGAGCTGTACAAATATTCGATGTAGCTTTTTCGCGTTTAATATGTTGCTCGCGGGTTTGCAGCGCCATGCGCAATGCACGGTTCCCGTGCACATCTTTTGTAATTCCGATAATGCGTCCTGGCAGGTGACGTTTAAAGTCTTCGCGAGCTGCAAAAAATGCTGCATGCGGACCGCCATAACCCATGGGTACTCCAAACCGCTGGCTATTCCCAAAAACAATATCGGCGCCCCACTCGCCCGGAGGTGTTAACAAGGCCAGTGAAAGTAAATCGGTTGCAACAGCAACTTTAATTTCTTTTTCGTGTGCATTTTTTACCATTGCAGAATAATCCACAATTTCACCATCTGAATTTGGATACTGAACGATAATTCCAAAAACATTTTCTGAAAAATCGAACGAATCTTTTGGCTGAATTTTCAGTTCGATACCCAGTGGATTGGCACGGGTTGCCAGCACATCGAGCGTTTGCGGCCACACTTTTTCATCAACCAAAACAGTATTTACACCGGCTTTTATCATTTGCCGCGAGCGAAGATTAAACATCATGACCATAGCTTCGGCTGCAGCAGTGGCTTCGTCAAGCAATGATGCATTTGTAATTTCCATGGCTGTGAGTTCACAAACCATGGTTTGAAAATTCAGCAATGCCTCCAACCGGCCCTGTGAAATTTCGGCCTGGTAAGGCGTATATGAAGTGTACCAAACAGGGTTTTCGAGCACATTGCGCAATATTACTGCCGGCGTAATGGTATCGTAATACCCCATTCCGATGTAGGTATTGAACACCTTGTTTTTCGCAGCCAGACTCAGGATTTTCCGAAAGTAGCGCCGTTCGGTAAGTCCTTCCTTTAACTTCAATGGTTCTTTCAAACGAATATTTGCAGGAACGGTTTGTTCCATTAATTCTTCCATGGAAGAAATGCCAATGGTTTCCAACATCTCCTGAATTTCGGCCTCGCGCGGGCCAATGTGCCTGTTTACAAAACGATCGTGAGACATGTGCCTTCTATTTTGAATAATTTGTTTGCAAGTATAAAGTTTACCACGTTCTGAAAAAATGATTTTAAACCATCTGTCAATTTTCGTTTCAGGTTAAAAACGGATTGGATTTTTTTTCAAAACCCAGCGTGGTTTCAGGGCCATGACCACAATACACCTTTGTTTCGTCGGGCAGTTTGAAAAGTTTTTCCTTAATGCCCGAAATCAGGGTTTCGTAATTTCCGCCTGGCAAATCGGTGCGGCCAATACTGCCATTAAAAAGTACATCCCCGGCAATTAAAAGATTTTCCTGTTCGGAATAAAAAACCACGTGGCCGGGAGAATGCCCGGGAACATGAATAATTTCCAATTCAGTATTTCCGAATTTTAAAGTTTCGTTCTCTTGATAGAAATACTCAGGTGCCTGAACCGGTTCCATTTCAAAACCAAACATTTTACCCTGAAAAATGGCTTGCTTCACCCAAAATGCATCGTCAGAATGTGCATAAAAAGGAATTTTAAAATGATTCCGGATAAATTCAACTCCCATAATATGATCGAAATGGCAGTGGGTGTTTGTAATTTTTAACGGTTTCAGATTATTGTCAGCCACATAATCAATAATCTCTTTTTGTTCTACATCGAAATAAAATCCGGGATCAATAAAAATGCACTCTCCTGTTTCGTCTGACAGAACAAAAGTATTTTCCTGCAAGGGATTTACAACAAACTTTTCAATTTTAAGCATAATTTAAAAATTTACTGTTCCTTTTAAAAGGGGAACAAATACAAACCCGCCATGTTTTTCTGTTTTAAAATCATCTTCAGAAATACGAATAATTACCAGCATTTCCTGCCTGTTTTCCTTTCCTACCGGAATTACCATCCTCCCTCCAACTTTCAGTTGCTCTTTCAGGGCAGGCGGCACCGAGGTCGCGCCCGCAGTAACCAAAATTTTATCGAATGGAGCAAACGCAGGCAGGCCTTCGTAACCATCGCCAAAAAAGCAAACCGGATGATAACCGATTTCCGGCAGAAACGACTGCACTTTTTGAAAAAGCTCTTTCTGGCGTTCGATGGTAAATACTTTAGCGCCCATTTCCAGCAAAACAGCCGCCTGATAACCTGAACCTGTTCCCACTTCCAGAATTTTATCGTTTTTTTCAACCTGCAACAGAGAAGATTGAACTGCAACGGTATATGGTTGCGATATGGTTTGTCCGGCGCCAATAGGAAAAGCCTGGTCTTTATACGCAAAATTCAGAAAGGAGCTTTCCATAAAAAGGTGACGGGGCACTTTGCCAAGGGCTGCCAATACATTTTCATCCCTGATACCTTTTATCTTCAGACCATCAACCAACCGCTTACGTAAACCCTGATGCCTTAAATTATCGTACTCTGTCATGTTCCAATTCAATTATGCTGCAAAAATAGTTGAACAAGGCTTATTCTACTCTACTTCTTTTTGACAATATTAACATTAAAAGTTGATAAGTTCATGGCCGATTCAATAAAACGGGCGGACTCAATACATATATTTGTGACATGCTGAATCTTGGATTAATAGGAGATATTCAATTGCTTGAGTCTTATGCTAAAAGAGCTCAGGCAATCCCTGACATACACATTACCGGAAAATCATCAGTGGGAACATTTTCGCAATCGGGAAATTTCCGGTTGTCGGCGCCCGAGTTTAACCGGATTGAGTTGATTGAGCGCTCGGATGTATTGCTAATCAACCGTTTCTCACTGCTCCCTTTCCAACTGCTTTGCGATATGGTAAAAAAATCGAAACATTTTTTTGCAACAAGCTACCCCGAACTGGATGCAGGAGAGTGTGAACAACTGGCCATGCTTGCTGCTGAGGCTCAAACCGTAATTCAGATTGCCAATCCATTTTACTATTTGCCTGCGGTTCAATGGTTAAATAAAAACATCAGGCATCCGGCAATTATTGAAGTGAATCATTTTAAACCTGAATATCAGGATATTGACATTCTGATAAAACTTTTATTAATGTTAAAAGATGCAGCCGGAGTAAATCCCAAAAAGGCGGCGGCTGTTTCGTATCATTCAACACCTGCTGATTCGGGGTTCAATAATATTCAGCTCGAATTTGCCAACGGGACACGTGTAATTGTGAATTATGGAAAGATGGGCCGTTTAAATGAATTTAGTATAAAATCTTATGCCAATAATCAATTTACTGAGTTTGATTTGATTCAGGACCAAAGCTTGTGCAATAATTCCCCAATTGACATGGCTTCCTTTAAAGAAATGAATGAAACTGATGCTTTTATACATTCCATTTTGCAAAAAAAACAATCCGTTACCCAAATTCAGGATTATTCTTCTGTGATTCAAACCGTTCAAAAAATCAGTTCAAAGTTAGATCGCTATTCAGGCAACTAATTAGGTTAAAAAGTTACTTTTGCCGCAATATTTTTTTCAAAGTAACGTTAAATGCATGTATTTGTAATGCATACAGACTGAACTTGACCGCGCATGATGAACAGGAAATGGCAGGTTGCCAAATATTTAATACTTGATTTTTCAGCTGCAGCCATTAGCTGGACGATATTTTTTATATATCGGAAAGCAGTTATTGAACCGCAACGTTTTGGCATCGACATTCCAATTGAATTTACAACCCGCTATTTTCTCGGTCTTCTTTTAATTCCCACACTCTGGATTCTTTTTTATTACATCACCGGATTTTACGATAACATTTACCGTCGGTCGAGGTTGCTTGAACTGGGGCAGACTTTTCTTACATCGGCAGTGGGTGTGGTTATCATTTTTTTTACATTGATACTCGACGATTATATTCACACATACAAAAACTACTACCAGCTTTTTTTCACACTTTTCGGACTGCATTTCGGGTTGACTTACCTGTTCCGGTTAATTCTTACAACACGAACCATTCACCGGATTCACCACCGAAAAATAGGTTTCAATACACTGCTTATCGGAAGTAATGAAAAAGCCGAAAGGGTTTACAGTGAAATGGCAAGTCAGAAGCGTCCGGCCGGAAATCTGTTTGCCGGTTTTGTTGGCGTTGAAAATAACGACGACAGATTGCTGGGAAAATATTTGCCACAACTGGGAAAATTGAATGAACTAAACGAAATTATTGACCGTAACAACATTGAAGAGGTAATTATTGCCATTGAAACGCGTGAACATGAGCGCTTAAACGGAATATTAACCGTTCTGGAAAACCGCCAGATAACCATTTGGGGCATTCCAGATTTGTACGATTTTCTTTCGGGAACAGTTAAAACCACGGCCATCTACGGAAGTCCGCTTATTAAAATTTCAAACGGCTTAATGCCTACCTGGCAGGCTAATATGAAACGGTTGCTCGATGTGGTGCTTTCAATTATTGCCACCATCATTTTCCTGCCGGTTTTTATCGTTTTGGCCCTGTTAATCAAAAAATCATCGAAAGGCCCCATACTTTATAAACAAGAACGAATTGGCCGGTTTGGTAAGCCGTTTAAAATTTACAAACTCCGCAGCATGGTGCATGGAGCCGAAAACGGCACACCGGCACTTTCAAGTGAATACGACGAACGGATTACAAAAATCGGCAGGTTTCTGCGCAAAACCCACCTTGACGAAATTCCGCAGTTTTATAATGTCATCAAAGGCGACATGTCGCTGGTGGGCCCGCGACCAGAGCGGAAGTATTACATCGAGCAAATTGTAAAACATGCTCCGCACTACACTCACCTGCACAAACTCAGGCCCGGCATCACTTCGTGGGGACAGGTAAAATATGGTTATGCCTCCAACGTGGACGAAATGCTCGAGCGGCTCCCCTACGACATGATGTACCTGAAAAACATTTCGCTTTACATCGATTTTAAAATTCTGATTTACACCGTAATGGTTGCGTTAAAGGCGAATGGGAAGTAATACCCGAATAACTCTCATTAACGGCCTGCATCTACAGTCCTCTGTTTAATTTCCTCTTTTGAAAAATCCTTCCTGACTGAATATCATTTTCAGATTTTAATGCTCTGTTTTCCAATTTAGCTTTTAAAACATTCTCTTTGCATAAACAATATTTCAGTATATTTGCAAAAACAAAGTAATAAAGTTCATAAAACAAATATTATATGGATACTGTAATAATTCAACTTACCACACCAAAAACAATGAAGCTGTTGCAGGAACTCGAAGAACTTAACCTTTTGCGCGTATTGAAAAAAAACGTATCAGCCAAAACCAAATTGTCTGATAAATATGCTGGAAAGCTTCCCGCTAATATTGCTGAAGATTTACAAAAACATATCGAACATAGCCGTAACGAATGGGACTGCAATATTTAATCGATAGCAACGCAGCAATAGATTATCTTTCCGGAAAAATACCGGAAAAAGGCATGCCGTTTATGAACCAGATAATAAATGATATCCCCAATATTTCTGTTATTACCAAAATCGAAATTTTAGGCTACAAGACTACACCCGAGGCATACCAGTTGCTTTCAGGTTTTGTTGAAGATTCTGTTGTACTTGGCTTGTCTGATGACATTGTTGAACAGACAATTGTGATTAGGAAAGAAAATAAAATCAAAACACCCGATGCAATAATTGCAGCTACAGCCCTTGTAAACGAACTTACCATTATTACTCGTAACATAAAGGATTTTAATAAAATTGAAAGGCTGGAAGTTGTAAACCCGTATGATATGTAAAAAGCCTCTCAACCTGAAAGGCCTTCATAAGAGAGTTCGCTCATTTCCATACCGAACGGATAATAATCCCGCTCCTGGATAACTTCCGCCAAACCACTGCCTCCTTTGTGGATAACAACCTGGGTATTTCCAAAATGGTCCTGCAAATTGTATTCAAATTTGTAAACTATATTTCCATTATTGTCAAACGGAATAATCCTTCCGGCGGAGGTAAAGATAGCTTTTAACTCGCCATTTTCGTACAAAAAATTGCCGGAATAATCCAATCTTGTGTTGTTTCCTGAAACAGAACCGTCAACAACTTTTACCAGCTTGTTGCCTGCAGCATCGTACGTGTAACGCTGGTTGTCGTTGGCGCCAAACTGTACCTGTTCCGGCAGGTTCAGGTAATTGTGTTCCACACCGGTTCCCTTCAAGGGGTCGGTGGTCATATTTCCATTTGATTCGTATCCGTAATTTCCTGCTACAGCAAAATAGCCATCGTTGGCGCCTCCTTCGGTAACTGATTGCAACTTGTTCCTTGTAAAAATACAAAAGCCCGGTAATCTGACGAGCTTTTAAAATTAGTCTATTTTATTCGAATGAATATTTTCAATCAAAGTGTACCCTCTAATTATCACTAGTGAGCTATCGTGAGCCATTTTTTTTGCTTTAAATTTCACAAACTCATTATCAACCGTATCTAAAATCCAAGCTTTATTGTTATTATCAAGAAAAAAAATATCTTTCCCGTAATTACTTGTGCCCGCTATTCTTTTTTCATTCAACAAATAAATTTTGGATTTTTTCTTAACATATTTAGTTCTTTCTGAGCTCTTGTTGTAAATATAATGGGTATAATTTCCATCATTGGCCCTCTCTATTGGGCTGAACATTAAATAAATCAGTAAGCCAAAAATTCCAGCAAACAACCCAATTTTGAAGTTTAGTTTTATAAACTTTTTTAAGCTCATATTAATCTTCATTTTTATCATTATGATATCTCTGACTTTCCCATTGATTATCACCCACTTGAGTCATTTTGATGCCTGTATCAATTGGTTCTTCTCCTGGCAGACTTATTATTAAACGTCCATTATTTGAATCTTCTACCCATTCCTTTCCATTGAACTTACGTCCTGGTTCTATAGACAAATAATCAACATCAGGGTCACCTTTTGCATATCTTCGAACTAAACCAGATTCTTCGTTAGTAACAGAATAGCTCTTATTAAGGTTAGCTGAAATCAATCCAAATATTGCACCTCCACTAACGCCACCAGAAATACCTTTTACACCCTTATCGTTAAAAAGGACATCAATTGGTCCCAAACCAATATTTATGTACGATTGTGAAAGAAAGGAACTAAATGATTTATCATTTTTTGACTGAATAAATCCTCCCTCCACTATATCAATATTTCCTAAAAATTGAAAGTTGCCATCTTTCTTAGGATTTAACAATTTAGCATTTGATGCACTGTACCATGTTTTCCCATAATCATCACTTGCAGTTCCCCACTGGTAAAAAGCTCCTGCTCCAAATACAATACCAGCTTGTACTCCGACTTCTTTAAACCATATTTTTACCTTTTTTCCATCAGGGTCAATATATTTAATTGGGTTGCCTAATGTATAATTATATGGGCTCCAACTCAGGTACTCTTCTGCGAGAGGATCAACAGCATGCAACCGCCCCAACTCCGCATCATAAAACCTCGCCCCGTAATCATACCACCCCAAGCTGTTCCCGGCCAGTTCTTCATCCTGCAACTCTTTATTATTGTAAAGGTGCTTATTGGACAAAACACCGCTTGCAAAATAGTTCTCCTGGTTCATTACCAACCCAAACGGGTAATAGTCTGTTACCTGCATTACTTCCGGCTGGCCGTTGCTGTGGCCGCTGAAAACTACGCGTGTATTTCCGAGATGGTCTTTCAAACTGTATTCAAATTTGTAAACAACATTTCCATTGTTGTCGAACGGAATAATTCTTCCGGCGGAGGTAAAGATAGCTTTTAATTCGTTATTCTCATACAGGAAACTGTGCCAGGCTAATCGTCGCCATAAAAACCAAAATAATCATTACAGGTTGTCCTTTCAAAAAAGGTTTTATGCAAACCTCTTTAATTTAAAGCTTCAATACATTCAGCGAAATATACTCCGCCCCCTCCGTTTTCAAAATACTCCGGTAAAAGATGAGTTCATTGATTGTAACAGTTTGAAAAAATGTTTCCCGGTAATTTTCAACAGCCTGGTAAAATGTTTTTTTGTTTTTCAGGAACTTAATCCGGGCTATAGTAAGGTGCGGTTTAAACGGCCGTTTTTCGGGTTCAAAACCGAGGTTTGCCAGCCGGTTGTCGATTTCGGCAGCCAAAAGCTGAAGCACTTCCCCTTCTTTAATATTTGCAAACAAAACCCTCGGTTTTTCTCTGTTTTTAAAAAAGCCCAGGCCTTCCAACTCAAAAGAAAAGGAAGAAAAAAGTTTGACGGCCTGATTCAATTCTTCACCAATTTCGTCCACTTGCGAAGGCAAAGTTTCGCCAATAAATTTTAAAGTAAGGTGCAGTCTGTCTGGTTCCACCCATTTTACCGGCTCACCCGAAAGTTTATTTTTCAGATCATCTATGGTTTGAATCAATACCGGCGAAGGTTCAATTTTAACGGCAACAAAAGTTCTGAGTAAATCAGCCATCTTTTTTACAATTAAAGGTATCCCACTTCAATGAGCGTAACAATTTGTTCCAGCACTTTGTCTTCGCCGGACGGGTCGTATTCGGCTTTTAAATTGCTGCCAAACAGGCGGGCAATTCCCTGCCAGAAAACTGCAGGTACACCTCCTCTGAAATCTTGTATCAAAGTATAGGAAGTTTTGCTGGTTTCGCGGTCAATGAGTTTGAGTAAAATACGTCCCTCCGTAATGGTCATCCGTTTCAGATCATCTTTGTATTCATCAAGCAACTGTTGTTCAAGGTCTTTCATCATTTTGCGCCGTTCGCGGTCATCATCAAGCGCAAGGTATTTAGGTTCGTATTCCTGTAACATTTCCCCGGCCAGTTTGGCATACGGATATACTTTTTTCACTTTCTCAACATACCTGTTGTAGCGACGCTCATGCCGGGCATTTTTAAAATTCTGCTGAGGAAGAACAATAACTTCAGGAATATTTTTATGAATAATTGTATCTCCTCCCTGAATGATTCCTATCATTTGGGAAGAATCTTTTTTCTGCGCCAAAATTTCATCCACAAAACCTTGTGTGCACAAAAAAAACACCAGTACTATTTTAAATCCTCTTTTCATTTAATACCTAAACGAAGATATTCTTTTTCCATTATTACACGTGCAAAGTTTATATCTTTGCCGCGTTTTTACAACTTTAAACTGTTAAAATGAAGACCTGTATCAACTCAGAAATTGGCAAACTCGAGGGAGTTATCATTCACTCACCCGGTTCGGAAGTGGAAAACATGACACCCGAAAACGCGGAACGCGCGCTGTACAGCGACATTCTGAACCTCTCCATAGCATCGAAAGAATATGCCCAGTTGGCGGGGGTGTTGCAAAAAATTACGCAGGTGTTTGAAGTTAAAAAAATGCTTCAGGATGTTTTGGGAAATAACATGGCTAAAATGCAGTTGCTTCAGGAAATATGCAACCACGAAGGAATTTCGGGGATGGAAGAACAACTGGCTGAAAAACCTGCTGCCCAATTAGCTGATTTGCTGATTGAAGGCCTGATTCTGGAACGGAACAACCTGACCAACTACCTCAGCCACGAAAAATTCCTGATGCGGCCATTACACAACCTGTTTTTTACCCGCGACTCTGCCATGGGAATGAACGGGAACATGCTCATCGGGCGAATGGCCAACCCCGTGCGCGAAAGGGAAACCATGATTGTGGAAGCCATTTTTAGTCACCACCCGGCGTTTGAAACTTCAACCCTCAACCCGATAAAACCACTGCACGGAATGCCTGTTGATACAAAGGCAACGCTCGAAGGCGGCGACTTCCAGGTAATCCGCAACGACATTTTTGTGATTGGCACCGGTGTGCGCACCAGTACTCAGGGAATTGATTTTATTATTGAAAACATCAAAAAAGAAAACAAGGGCGTTCACCACATAGTAGTGCAGGAATTGCCCTCCACACCGGAATCGTTTATTCACCTCGATATGGTTTTCACCTGCCTGAATACCGACGCCTGCATGGTTTACGAGCCGGTAGTTTACGGACTGAGCCGCTACAAAACCATTTCCATTCGTATTGATAACGGGAAAGTTCAGATAAACGAACAGCCCAATATTCCGGAAGCTTTAAAGAAACTGGGCATCGACCTGAAACCGATTACCTGCGGAGGAAAAAAAGACCCGTGGACACAGGAACGGGAACAGTGGCACAGCGGCGCCAACTTTTTTGCTTTTGCACCGGGAAAAATTATCGGGTACGAACGAAATGTGAACACACTGGAAGAGTTGAATAAAAACGGTTTTGAAATTATCAGGGCACTGGATGTAATTAAGGGGAAAGTGAATGTGAACGATTATCAGAAATGTGCGGTAACCATTGCCGGCTCGGAACTTGCCCGTGGCGGTGGCGGCGCACGTTGTATGACCATGCCGGTTCGCCGTGCTGAAGTAAAATGGTAAGGACGCGCGGTTTGATAATCCCAATAACTATCAGCGTTTTTGCAGAGTATGACTGTTTTAAATTTTTGAATAAAATCTTTGTCGGAGAGCAATAAGGTAATAAGGTAAAAATCAAATGTGTAACTATTCTACTAAGGTTAATACATTGAAAATAAGGTTTTTATGTTTTCGAATAAACCTTATTTTATTTCATCAAACCTTAATAAAAATGGCAAACAATAGAAAGGTAACCTTATTACCTTATTTATAAAGAAAAAATGTCGCCAAATTAGATTACATTGGAAGCATGATTAATCAACTATAAATAAGTGAATTATATAACACATTCACTAAAATGAATACCATTTAAAAAATCGCTGATAACTATCGGGATCGGGGTCAACCGCGCATTTTCCTGTTGTGGTCAGAAAAACTTACAAAAATGCGAAAACTCAAAATAAACGAACTCAACCGTCTATCTGCAGAGGAATACAAAAAACAGGCAAAAACTCCGTTGGTGGTGGTGCTCGACAACATCAGGAGTTGCAACAACATTGGTTCGGTTTTCCGCACTTCGGATGCGTTGCTGGTTGAAAAAATTTACCTCTGCGGAATTACAGCCACCCCGCCCAACAAAGAAATTCACAAAACTGCCCTGGATGCCGAAAAATCGGTTGACTGGGAATACTTTGAAAAAACTGAAGACGCCGTTATAAAACTTCAGCAGCAAGGTTACAAAGTTTATGCAGTGGAACAGGTGGAAAATAGTATTTCCCTGCCTGATTTTCAGCCCCGAAAAAATGAAAAACCGGCGCTGGTTTTTGGTAACGAAGTTAAAGGCGTTCAGCAAAAAGTGGTGAATTTGTGCGATAGCGCCATTGAAATCCCGCAATACGGCACCAAACATTCATTTAATGTTTCGGTGAGCGCCGGTATTGTTTTGTGGGATGTTTTTCAGAAAATGAAAAAATAACTATTTTTATTCCGAACTAAAACAGGAATAAAAATGATTACCCCGAGAGCAGTTCCGGAAGAATTTCTGCATTTTGTGTGGGAAAACCGTTTGTTTTTCTCTGATAACCTGCAAACCTACGAGGGCGAGCCATTGGAAGTCATAAACACAGGCAGAAAAAATACCAATGCAGGGCCAGATTTTTTCAATGCTAAAGTTAAGATTGGCGACACTGTTTGGGCCGGAAATATTGAAATTCACAAGAAAGCTTCCGATTGGGAAAAGCACAATCATGCTGAAAACAAAGCTTACGAAAATGTGATTTTGCATGTAGTTGAACAAGCCGACCGGCAAATTTTGAGGGAAAACGGTTCGGAGATTGCCACCCTTGAAATGGACTGGCCGGAACAATTTACCCGCAATTACCAGAAACTGTTGGATGCACAAACCTGGATTGCCTGTCAGGAACAGTTTCACCGTGTTGATCCGGTGGTTTTGCAACTGGGGTTTAACCGGCTGATGATTGAACGGCTGGAAGACAAAACCGAAGAAATTAACCAACGTTTGGCACAAAATCAACAAAACTGGAACGAAACTTTTTACCAGTTATTGGCTCGTATGTTCGGTTTTAAAGTGAATGCCGTTCCGTTTGAACTGCTGGCCAAAGCCATTCCCATGAACATTCTGGCCAAACACAAAAACAACCTGTTTCAATTGGAAGCGTTGCTTTTCGGCGCCTCCGGATTACTGAACGAAGAACTTTTCGGCGATGATTACTTTTTGGAATTGCGTAAAGAATTCGGTTTTCTTTACAAAAAATACAACCTGAAACCGGTGGAAGCTCACCTTTGGAAGTTTATGCGGTTGCGACCCGTTAATTTTCCTACCATCCGTATTTCACAATTGGCTGCTTTGGTTCATCGTTCAGAGGGTTTGTTTTCCAAGATTCTGGAAATGGAAAATGCTGATAATTTACAAACATTGTTCAGGGTAAAAGCGTCCGAATACTGGGACAGCCATTACCGGTTCAACAAACCTTCAACGCGAAAGCATTCCAAAGTTTTAGGCGAAAATTCCATCGACACTATTATCATTAATGTGGTGGTTCCTTTTCTTTTTGTTTACGGCGAAAAACAAAATCAGAATCATTTAAAAAACCGGGCGCTGGAAATTCTGGAAAACCTGCCCGCAGAAAGCAATTCCATTATTGAAAAGTGGGAAAATCTTGGCGTCTCATCACGCTCGGCCTTTGAAACCCAGGCATTGCTACAACTAAAAAACAAACATTGCAACAATAAAAAATGCCTGACCTGCCCCATCGGGAATAAAATTGTAAAAAGTTTAGGCTGATTTCAACCTGGAAAAATTTAAACGGCAAATAGCTCAGAAGCAAGATTAACCTGCTCAGGGTCGCCCAAAACATAGGCAATATCGCCGGCCTGAAATTTGGTTTTCAGTGTGGGATGTTCAATCATTTCATCACCACGTTTTAATGCAAGCAAAGTCACACCGGTTTTTTTCCGCAAATCGGTTTCACCCAGGGTTTTGTCTTCAGCAAATGATTTTGGTTCAATGGTTAAGGCTGTAATATTAACATTGGGAAGCTCATCGATGATTGAAGGTTGGTTTACCATATCTTTTTCGCTGAAAACACCCAGGTTCATCGTTCGGATTTGAGCCATCATGCGGTTTATTTTTTTCTGAGGATAAAGCCGTTTCATTAAAACCCGGTTAAAAAAATCGATAGCGATTTCAAATTTTTCCGGGAAAACCTGGTCGGCACCAATTTCAAAAAGTTGTTTCACATTTTCAACATAAGGCGAACGGGCTATCACAAAGGCCTGAGGATTAATCTTTTTCACTTTGTCAACTATGGCCATAGACGGAATAATGTCGCCTACCGAAACAATTACCACATCGGCAGAATCAACATGCGCTTTCAGCAAAATAGGTTCGTTCACTGCATCACCATATACCACGTTATCGCCGGCATTCATTTTTTCCCTTGCAATGGTTGGATCAAAAACCACCGACACGTGTTTCATATCATAATGTTTCGCCATTATGGAAAGTTTTAGTGCGCTGGAGTCTTTCCCGATAATAACCAGGTGATTTTTGAAATCAGGAATTTCAACCTCTTTTAAAGGAAAAAGTCCGTTAACCAGATAACCTGGCAGATTAAACCGCAAAAACCAGTTGGCAATGGGCCGGGAAACATTCATAAAAAAAGGTGTAGATGCCATGGTAATTACTGTAACAGCCAAAAAAAGCTGATAATTGAATTCCGTTAAAATGCCATAGCCGAAACCCACTTTGGCCAGAATGAATGAAAATTCACCCACCTGACTGAGTGCAAAACCGATTAGAACAATTCCACGGAAAGTGTGCCCCAAAACAAAACCGGTTGCAGATGCAATAAGTGTTTTTAAAACTACTACCAGTAATACAGCGCCCGCAACCAGTAAAATATTTTCCTGTACAAACGAAAGGTTTAACAGCATTCCGATGGAGACAAAAAAGAAACTGGTAAATGTATCTTTAAATGGAATGAGGTTTCCGAAAGCGTTGTGGCTGTATTCCGATTCAGAAATCATGAGCCCTGCCAAAAATGCTCCAAAAGCCAGCGACATTCCCAAACTGTATGTAAGTAAAGCAATGGCAAAACAAATGAGAAAAATACTCATAGTGAAAAGTTCCTGGTTTTTGGCAAGCGCTATAAGGTGAAGCAATTTTGGTAACAACCAGCGGTTTCCGGCATAGACCAGCCCGATGATAAAAACTGTTTTTACAAGCAACAGAAACATTTCGTTTCCAATTTCAACCGATGGATTTCCCAAAAGATTAGTAAAAAGCAGCAAAGGTACCAGCAATAAATCCTGGAAAATAAGGATTCCCAATACTGTTCGTCCGTAATTGGAAGTAAGTTCAGAACGTTCCTGTAGCAGTTTTAATACAAGCGCCGAACTGCTCAGGGCAATTAAAAAACCCATGAACAGGCTGCCCTTCCAATCCATTTCAAATAAGGAAGACAGTGCATAAAAAACTAAGGCAGTAATTGACACCTGCATAAGCCCGCCAAAAAAAACAATCTTGCGGATGCGTACCAGATGTTTTAGTGAGAATTCAAGGCCAATGGTGAACAAGAGTAAAATTACTCCAATTTCGGCCAGAATTTCAATATTATGTTCTTCGTGAACCAGTGCCAGAAGATGGGGGCCTGCAACAATTCCCGTGATTAAATATCCCACAACCGTGGGCACTTTCAACCGGGTAAACAGCAAATTTACAAATGTTGAAAGTGCAAAAATGATCACAATGTCGCGCAGAATTGTCAGTTCCATTCATCGTTTTTTTCACTACACAATATAGTTGAATTTTGGTAAAATATGGTTTTAACCAACAAAAAAAAGGCGCCTTTAAAAGACGCCCTTCACAAATGTACCTCCTCTTTTCTAATTGTTTTCACCGTAATGGTACACTCCTTCGTATTCAAAAAGATCTCCGTCGTAATCGGTACTGGTTACCCTGAATTGAACCGAATCGAGACCGGCAATCTGTATTTCATCCAGACGGAATGAAACATAGGCAGCATACGGGATGTCTTCCACATCTCCGTTGTCGTTGTGCCGGAGTTCCAGTTCAATTGGCTGGCTGGCTTCAGTCAATTCACCGGGTTCTTTTACCAGGTTAATGTAGTGCACTTCGTACCGGCCCCAGTACTTGATTTCAAAATTCAGCAAACTGTCCGTCATCCAGACATCTTTTACAATAACAGGATCATTTCCGATGCTGTCCTGGTTTTCTTCTGTAATGTCCAGAATGCCTTTCAACAATACTTTTTTTACAGAATTCACTTTGATGTAAAAACGGTCTGCATCGCCACCATCATTGGCATTGTCTTCCAAAATGGTGTAATTGATTAAAATGCGGTCGCCGGTTTTCAGCCGGGAATTCGGATCGTTGGTTCCGTAATAATACCAGGGCATTCCGTAACCGGAAGCTACCGGAATCAGCACATCGCCGTTGTCCATATTTATCTGGTATTCCATCGGATCCGAACTTACCTGTTCTATCATCCCGAAACCTACCCACATGTCATTAAGCGAATACCCGTCATCATCGAGGCAACTGGTAATCGTAAAAATCAATCCCAATAAAATAAATAAAACATACTTTTTCATGACTAACTCTCCTTATTTTAAATTTTTTACAACTTATAGATGAAAAGAACACTTAATGGGTTGCGTGGAAACAAAAAAAAAATTTGCGCCAGAAAAACCTGACAAAAAATAAAAAACAAACCAATTGGCACGAGGATTGTTATCTACATTTCCATATATATAAATAATTATATATTTTTGAAACATGAAAAATATTGAATCTTTACAGGAATTAAAAAGCAAAACCAGCTCGAACGAAAATGTGTGGCTTTTGTTATATAAAAAGGGTTCATCTCAAAGTGATTGCGCTTTGGAAAATTTTGAGCAGGCTGGAAATCTTGCCGCAGAAAAAAATAAAAACAACGTTCTTTGCAGCGCTGATGTAAATGAGGTTAAAGACATTCATCCGGAGTTTGGTGTAACCAGTGTTCCTACTTTGCTTTATTTTGAAAAGGGACATTTGCGAAATTTGGTGAAAGGATGTCACAAACCGGAGCAATTTAATGCTATTTTTGACAAATCGGCAGTACAGATTACAACTAACGGAGAAAAGAAACCACACAAAAATGTTACGGTTTACACCACTCCAACCTGCACATGGTGCAACACCATTAAACGCCATTTGCAGGAATACGGAATCCGGTACCGCGAAGTGGATGTTTCACGCGACCAGAAAGCTGCTGAAGAAATGGTGAAGCGAAGCGGTCAGCAAGGCGTTCCGCAAACCGACATAAATGGCGAAATTATTATAGGATTCGACAAACCAAGGATAAACAGATTATTAGGAATAAATTAAATTTCAATACATTATGAAAAAGTTAGTATTCATCCTGGCAATTGCAGTATTTTCTTTATATAGCTGCGGTTCGGGCCAGGCAAAAAACAATGAAAAAGAGAGCGCAGAAAATTCAGTTGCGCAGGTTCAAACGGTAGCTGAAAATAATTCAGCAAGTGTAAGTTCAGCCGAAGGAGGCTCCATACTTTTAACCAAGAATGTATTTTTGGAAAAAGTTTGGGATTACAACAACTCACCACAGGAATGGAAATACAAAGGTGATAAACCTGCCTTAATCGACTTCTATGCCGACTGGTGCGGACCGTGTAAAATTGCTTCGCCCATTCTCGAAGAAATTTCAAACGAGTATGCCGGTGAAATTTATGTTTATAAAATTGATACCGAAAAAGAACGTGAGCTGGCTTCGGTATTTGGAATTAGTGGAATTCCTGCATTTTTATACATTCCTGTTGAGGGGCAGCCAGTCATGATGTCAGGTATTGCCCGCACGAAAGAAGACACTAAAAAGATGTTCAAAGACAACATCGACAAATATTTATTAACTTCAAATTAGTGTTAAACGTTAAATTAAAGAATGGTAAAAATGAAAGAGTTACAGCCAATTAATCAGAATGTTCTGCTGGAACTGACTGAAGACACCGCAGAACAGAAAACCGCTGCGGGGATTATTATTCCCGATTCTGCACAGGAAAAGCAGGAAGTTGCTAAAGTTGTTGCCATAAGCAACATCGAAAATGCAGAAATTGCACCGGGAGACCAGGTTCTCTACAAAAAATTTACAGGTACAGAAATCGAATTCGAAGGTAAAAACTACTTGTTGGTACCTTATGCCGATATCCTGTCGAAAGTAGTGGAAACCGAGTCAATTTAAACGGCTAATGCTTTGAATTTTACCCATTCTGCCAGAAACGTTTTAAAAATCGACATAAAGAGCCGGGAGTTTTTCTTCCGGCTTTTTTAATGGGAAAATTTACAATCTCTTGTATTTCGTAATATTCAAAAACTTAATTGTCTTGTTAATTCCTTCATACATCAACACATCATGTTCAACAAAAGTCACCTCTTTTCGGTATTCTTTCAGAAATTTTTCCAGATAGGGCGACGTTTTTAGCGGCCTGCGAAACTCCATGGCTTGTGCAGCATTATAAAGTTCAATGGCCAAAATTTTTTCCGTATTCAAAACCACCTTCAAAGCTTTGGTTGCTGCATTGGCGCCCATACTCACGTGATCTTCCTGCTCGTTGGACGACGGAATGGAATCAACCGAGGCCGGCGTGCACAACTGTTTGTTCTGGCTTACAATGGAAGCGGCTGCATACTGCGGAATC
>NZ_JAWLCI010000065.1:0-26530 GCF_041687215.1 Mariniphaga sp. | reverse complement strand
GTTCAACCTGAACCCGGATGAAAGGCCACCGGGAGCCCGGAATGAAGTCAGAACTTCCATCAGAATAAACTACCATGCCACGAAGTCAATCTTCCATCAGGCCGAATGCAGTTCAACCTGAACCCGGATGAAAGGCCACCGGGAGCCCGGTATGAAGTCAGAACTTCCATCAGGGTAACACACAATGCCACGAAGTCAATCTTCCATCAGGCCGAATGCTGTTCAGTCTGGAACTGGATGAACGGCCACCGGGAGCCCGGAATGAAGTCAGGACTTCCATCAGAATAAACTACCATGCCACGAAGTCAATCTTCAATCAGGCCGAATGCTGTTCAGTCTGGAACTGGATGAACGGCCACCGGGAGCCCGGAATGAAGTCAGGACTTCCATCAGAATAAACTACCATGCCACGAAGTCAATCTTCCATCAGGCCGAATGCAGTTCAACCTGAACCCGGATGAAAGGCCACCGGGAGCCCGGTATGAAGTCAGAACTTCCATCAGGGTAACACACAATGCCACGAAGTCAATCTTCCATCAGGCCGAATGTAGTTCAACCTGAACCCGGATGAAAGGCCACCGGGAGCCCGGAATGAAGTCAGGACTTCCATCAGGATAACACACCATGCCACGAAGTCAATCTTCCATCAGGCCGAATGCAGTTCAGTCTGAAACTGGATGAAATGCCAACGGGAGCCCGTTTTTTAAAAATCCGATTACCACAAAATAACGCATATAACCGCCCCGCTGACCGCCCCGAAATTAAAAAACCCTGTAATTAACTGATTTTCAAATCTTGTTTGTGTTCTGGCAGGACAACTGAAAATGAGAGAGTTGCAAACGTCAAATTTGCAGCTCTTTTTTTTGTCAAACTTTTATTCCAGCTTTTCAGTTTATTATGGAACAAGAACCCAAACGTATGCTTAAAATTATGCTGCAATTTTCTGCGAATCTTTCCATTGGTTTTACCGGATTCAACCGGATATTTCTAATTTCTGATTTAATCCAGTAAATTTTACATATTCAGCGTATTTATAAATCGTCATCAAATTTAAATTGAAAATGAAACATGCAAAGGTTGCTCTGGTACTTTTTATTTTCGGAATAACTTTTATAACCCAGAACCTGTTTGCCCAGCCCTCCGGAGGGTCATAGGATCCGACTTAGCTATATTATAACCTGCCCGATGTGTCTGGGCTAATGTTTATTTATATGAAAAAGTTTCTGATCCGGTAATTCTATTGAGCCAGAATCTAAACGGCAAATACGAGGCTGCATTTAATTCTCCCTCCGGATTAAATAAAATATTGCCGGATTATGCTTTCAAAAGCATCAGCTTGAAAAATTACCGCGGATCGCTATTTAAAAGTATTCACCTGGGCAACTACCAGTTAATGAAAAATTTAGAGGGAATTAAAACTGTCACCGAACTGCCCGAATCTATTAAAAAAATGAATGGGCGAAACAAATCCTGTTTATTGGCCCGGACCATTTAAACCCGGTAAGGAATAATTTGAATATTTCATACTATTCTCTATTTTAAGCAAAATTCCAATATAATCCAGGGTATCTATTTTAGGTTCTGCAATGCATTTACACTGGTTTAAACTGAAATACAGTAATATTCTGTTTTCGTGAACCGAAAAAAAATATTCCATTTTAACAGAAATTAAGACAAATTTGAACCTGACCCAATTCATTTTTTTACTAAATTTGATAGAATATTATAAGTAAATCCATATGACACACCTTAAAGATAAGGTCTATAAAAACGTGATTGATAATGAACCAGGCAACCTCAAAACAACAGGTAACTCAAAATTAAAAATGAACGAAAATATATTTCGCAATCTGATTGAATTTGCTGTTGATGGTATTCTGATTGGGTCTCACGAAGGATACATTACCGAAGCAAATTCAAGTTTTTGTTCGATGCTTGGCAGAAAAAAAGAAGACCTTATTGGAAAACACATCAGCCTTAGCAAACTTATTTTCACCCCGGAAAGTATTGAAAAAACACCCTTCCGGTTTGACTTGCTCGAAAAAGGAGAAACCATTACCAGTAAAAGAGAAATTTTACGTCCCGATGGTTCAACATTAATGGTTGAGATGCGGACTAAAATGATGCCCGATGGCTCCTACCAGTCTATTTTTCGTGATATAACAGAACGGACAAAGCAGGAATCCCAACTCCAAAAATACGCTGAAGACCTCAGTAAATTAAATTCTGATAAGGACTTATTTATTTCTATTCTTGCCCACGATTTAAGTAACCACTTTAATTCCATTATCGGACTTTTGGATTTGTTAAAAGAACACTTTCGTAAGTTTACAACTGAAGAAACTGAGGAACAAATTAGAAACATTCATAAATCAGCAAATACCGCTTTTTCATTACTTCAGGATCTTCTAATTTGGGTCAGAACCCAATCAGGATTTATCCATTTCGAACCGGCAAACTTTAACGTTGACTCAATTTGTGATGAAGTGATAAACAATCTGAAATATTACGCCCAGGGCAAAAACATTTCATTACAATGCCAGATTCCTGCTGATTTGATGGTTAAGGCAGACATTCAAATGTTAAAAACCATTTTAAGAAACCTGATTTCCAATGCGATTAAATTTACCCCTTCAGAAGGAAAAATAAGGGTTATAGCAGAAAAAAAGGAAAATGAAACATTAATTACCGTTTCAGATAATGGCATTGGCATTGATCCGGCCATGCAGAACCAGCTTTTTAAAGATTTCAAAACCTATTCAACAAATGGTACAAAAGGGGAAAAAGGAACCGGCCTGGGACTTTTGATTTGTAAAATGTACGTTGAAAAACATGATGGAAAAATTTGGGTTGAAAGCACTCCCGGAAAAGGAAGTAACTTTAAGTTTACATTGCCAAATCATCAATAATTATAAAATTCGGGTATTTACCTCTTTGAAAAAACTACACAAAAAAAATTGACTTACAACAACTTAAGTATTTACTGAAAGTTTTTTGATTCTCTATTGAAATATTTGGCATTTTGTAAATCTGCTGTACAACATCACACATTAAAAAAAGTATTTCAAATTCTTTTTGTTTTTTTGTCCTACCAAAATGATAGGATTGATAGGACAAACCATTTAATATTTAAAACATGAAAATTTTAAAATTTAATTTTCTCTTAATAAGCATCTTAGCCATTATGTTTATGGTTGATGCCCAGGCGCAGGAGGTTTACAAACTGCAGTCTAAAAACAGTAAACTCACTATTGAAGGAACTTCATCTATTCATGACTGGGAAATGAAAGCAGAAAACTTTAAAGCCGAAACGCTTCTGCAAATGAAAGGGGAAGTAGTTTCAGAAATTAGCAACGTTGAGTTTTCCACGCCGGTTTCAGGATTAAAAAGCGGTAAAAGCATAATGGACAAAAAAGCCCACGATGCTTTAAAGGAAAAAAAATCACCTGAAATTAAGTTCGCACTAAACAAAAACAACAATGTGAGCATTTCCGGTACCAGGGCAAATTTCACGGGGTTACTTACAGTTGCAGGAAAAACAAAGGAAGTGAGCTTATCCGCGCAATTTGATATTGAAAATCCACAAAAGTTTTTGGTTAGCGGAAGTGTACCCATTAAAATGTCAGACTTTGGTGTAGACCCGCCAACTGCTATGATGGGAACTATAAAAACGCATGATGAAGTGGTCGTTCAATTCAATCTTGAATTTCAAAAAAGCAGTCAGGAATATACAGGTAACTATTAATTCCTGAAATACAAAAAGTTATTATTTAAATCCCTTTTATTAATTATTTAGATTATGAAAAATTTATTCATTGTAGTTTTTGCAATGCTTTTTAGCATGCCTTCTTTTTCACAACAATTCGAAAAAGAACAAATTGACGATCAGGAATTTAATAACCTAAAAGTTAAAGTAGGTGCCGATTTCGCACTTCAACTTCAGGCACTCGATCATGAAGCTCCTGTAGAATTGATCGATCTGAAAAACAACTTTAATCTTCCAACGGCCAATTTGAACATTACAGCAGATTTGGCTCCAGGAATTCAGTTGTATATCAATAATTACATGTCTTCACGACATCACAACGAGGCATGGGTCGAAGGTGGTTACTTAACCATTGACAAAATGCCGTTTTTACCTGCTACTGACAATATGATGAAGTACTTCACCATAAAGGCAGGTGTAATGATGCCGAACTATGGTGATGCCCATTTTTATCGCAGTAACAATGCAGCCGTTGTTAATAATCCGTTTGTTGGC
Organism: Mariniphaga sp.; assembly: GCF_041687215.1. Lineage (NCBI taxonomy): Bacteria > Pseudomonadati > Bacteroidota > Bacteroidia > Marinilabiliales > Prolixibacteraceae > Mariniphaga > Mariniphaga sp. Next base: position 22,269 of record NZ_JAWLCI010000065.1, on the reverse strand, counting down.
AACTGGATAATGGATGCTTTTACCACAAATCCCGGTTTGGAGGTGATGTACCGGAATAAAGGCTTTTTAGCACTTGTGGGAACCAATAACGGACGCATGAATTACGGTCGTGGAAACGATATTGGTAAAGACCTCGTTTTTAACTGGAAATTAGCGTATGATACCGATGTCACTGATGATCTGAGGTTGCGTGCCAGCCTTTCAGGATACCATGTTGGTGAAGGCCATAGCGGTTCAACATTGTGGGATGGCGACCGTGCCGGTGCCCGCTATTACAGTGTGATGCAAACTGCAGAAGCTGCTGGTGACAATTTCCGTTCGGGACGCTGGAGCCCCGGCGCCAACCAGACCGAAATGAACAGTTACATGGCCAATGTTTTTGCTCAATTTCACGGACTTGAAGTTTTCGGAGTTTATGAAACCATGAAAGGTGTTCGGAGTGGGAACGACCAAAACTTCACCCAAACTGCCCTGCAGGCCATTTACCGTTTGGGTCGTTTTTATGCAGGAACCCGTTTAAACAAAGTAGATAATAACGATGGTTCAACAGTAACCCGAACTAATCTTGGCGGTGGCTGGTACATGGTTGACAACGTGGTTATCAAACTCGATTACGTAATTCAAAAGTACGAAGGGCCAGCTCACGGAAGCATCGATGGTGGAAAATTTAACGGGCTTGTGCTCGAGGCTGCTATTTCATTCTGATCTTTTTGGAAGTTCATACAGGTTGCCCGGAAGCTATTATTCCGGGTATCCTGTTTTAATTAGAGGGAAAACCCGTGAAGAAGTTTTTAAAATACAGTATAGCTTTTTTCGCATTCTTGCTACCACATTTTTACGGAAATACAAACGACTATAAAAATGCCGGGGAAATAAAAGATTGCAAAAACTACATTTCAATTCATGGGTCTTCAAATATCAATCAATTTAAATTTGTTAATCATAATCTAAAAATAAAACCATCAACTAACACTTCTGATGACCAAGCCAATTACCAGCATATCAGAATTCCGGTTTATGACTTTTCTGGCCCAAATAACAAAATGTTAGATGATTTTTATGAAATGGTCAGCGCTTCAGAATATCCCTTCATTCAAATCTCTATGGAGCCAAAAGGAAAGGCAGACTTTGATGAAACAACAGGGAAAACCGTTTTTAAAACCATCATTTCGCTGGCTGGCCAGTCCAGAATTTACACCGTCCCTTGTGAAATCTTCTTCAGCGATAATTCAGAATATATTTTAAAAGGTGAATTGGAGGTTGAACTTACTGATTTTAACATTAATCCTCCTAAAAAAGTTTTTGGTGCCATAAAAGTCAACAACGAGGTTTTTATTAACTTTGCTTTCAAACTGAAAATTGAGGAAACTTTAACCGAAAAAATTACATTTTGAAGTTTAGCACAAAAACAAGGTATGGTGTAAGGGCAGTTCTGGAAATTGCGATGAATGCCGGAGAAAATGGAATATACCAGAAAGAAATTGCTCAGAATCAGGATATTTCTTATAAATATCTCGATCAGATTATCAATGCCTTAAAAGTTGCAGGGCTTGTTACCAAAGCCGGTGGCAGAAAAAGTGGATATGTTTTAACACGAAATCCAGCTAATATATCTGTTTACGATATTCATAACGCTTTCGAACCGGGCATTTGTGTTATCGACTGCCTGGCCATGAATTTTTCCTGCGACAGGGAAAAATTCTGTTCTCTTAAAGGATTTTGGGGACAACTGAATAACCAGATTATTGAATACTTCAAATCAACCACCATAAAAGACCTGATGGAAGATCAAGTTAAACTGGATGATTTGGTACAAATTCAGCATTAGCCTGTGATTGGTATTTATATGATATTTAAAAACTAAAACGGGATACAGCATAAAATTTTATAACCTTTTCCTAAAATTGTGTAAAACATATTCCAGAACTAAATTGTTACTTTGTTGATTGTTAATACAAAATGTTTAAAAGTTTCAGCCATATCGTTCTGTCTTTTTTGTTGCTTGCTGCAACAACGGGCATGGCTGTATCCAAACATTTCTGCGATGAATTTTTAATTTCAACTTCATTTTTTTCAGAAGATGAACCATGCTGTGATTCCGGCAATTGTTGCCACAACGAAACAACTTTTTATCAGGTTGATGAAGATTTTGCTTCACCCGGGTTCTCCCAATTACCCCATATAATTGATATTGATTTGTTCTCCTCCGGTTTTGGACAATATATTGCTGTACTACCACCGGAAGCATCCACTCATTTTATTCCGGTAAGGAAACCACCACCCCCACCTAAAATACAGACGCTGCTTTCATTAAAGCAGGCATTTCTTTTATGATTTTATTATGATTAACAGTTGAACTGGCAGAAAACAACTTTGCTGTACCTGACTTGTTGTATATCATAAACAAAAAATCATAATTGAAATTGCATGTTAAATAAAATCATTCGTTTTTTTCTTGAAAATAAACTGGTAACAGTATTATTGCTCACTCTTTTTGTGGGGTGGGGAATTATTACCTCGCCATTTGGATGGAACACAGGATTTCTGCCGTCAGACCCGGTTCCGGTGGATGCCATTCCCGACATTGGCGAAAACCAGCAGATTGTTTTCACCGAGTGGATGGGCCGTTCGCCACAGGACATCGAAGACCAGATTTCTTATCCGCTCACCACTTCTTTACTGGGAATTCCGGGTGTGAAATCCATCCGGAGCTCCTCCATTTTCGGATTTTCGAGCATCTACATTATTTTCGATGAAGATGTGGAATTTTACTGGTCGCGATCCCGAATTCTTGAAAAACTCAATTCGCTGCCGGCTGGGTTGCTGCCCGAAGACGTACAACCAACGCTTGGGCCCGATGCCACCGCGTTGGGGCAGGTGTTTTGGTACACGCTGGAAGGCCGCGACAAAGACGGAAACCCGACGGGCGGTTGGGATTTGCACGAAATTCGAACCGTGCAGGATTTCTACGTGAAATACGGATTGAATGCAGCCGAAGACGTTTCGGAAGTAGCCTCCATTGGCGGATTTGTGCAGGAATACCAGGTGGACGTCAATCCCGATGCGCTGAAAGCTTACGACATTCCGCTCCACAAAGTGATGATGGCGGTACGGAACTCCAACCGGGATATTGGCGCCAAAACCATCGAAATCAACCAGGCTGAATACCTGGTTCGCGGACTGGGCTACATAAAAAATATTGAAGACCTCGAAAAAGCCGTGGTGGCTGTAAACGACAATGTGCCGGTACGGATTAAAGATATTGGCGTGGTGACTCTTGGACCATCCACCCGCAGAGGCGCTTTAGACAAAGACGGCGCCGAAGTAGTGGGCGGTGTTGTGGTTGCACGCTACGGATCCAATCCGTTGCAGGTAATTAACAATGTAAAAGATAAAATTGCTGAGATTTCACCCGGCCTGCCCAAAAAAGTACTACCCGACGGAACTGAAAGCCAGCTCACCATTGTACAGTTTTACGACCGCACCCAGTTGATTTACGAAACGCTGGGTACGCTGGAAGAAGCACTGTCGCTGCAGATTCTCATTACCATTCTCGTTATTATTGTAATGATTTACAACCTGCGCGCTTCGCTGCTTATTTCCAGCCTGCTGCCCATTGCCGTACTGATGGTGTTCATTACCATGCGCTATGCCGGTGTGGATGCCAACATTGTGGCGCTTTCGGGTATTGCCATTGCCATTGGTACCATGGTCGATTTGGGGATTATTCTTTCTGAAAATATTGTGAAACATATCGATGAGGCGCCGCCGGGTCAGAAAATGCTTGAAACGGTTTACAAAGGCGCTTCGGAAGTGGCGACAGCTATTTTAACTGCGGTTTCCACTACCATTGTAAGTTTTATCCCGGTATTCACCATGCAGGCTGCCGAAGGAAAACTCTTCGGACCGCTGGCGTTTACCAAAACTTTTGCCCTGGTGGCGGCACTTATTGTAGCACTTTTTATTCTGCCTGCATTCGCGCACTGGTTTTTTGGCGCCCGCATAAAAAACAAAGTCATTGCAAAATGGGCCAACGTTGCCCTCACCGTTATCGGTGTAATTTCACTGATTGCCGGGTACTACTGGGGCGGCGCTTTGTTGTTTTTGTTTGGAATTACCGGCCTGCTGAAACACTTTTTCTATAAAACAGAAAAAAACAAAACAAAATGGACCAATTGGTTGCTCAACAATTCAGGATTAATCATTGCCGGGCTGGGCGTGGTCTGGCTGCTGGCCAATTACTGGATGCCGCTGGGCGCTTCGAAAAGTATTTTCCTGAACGTAATATTTGTGGTTTTACTAGTGGGACTGATTCTCGGTTTTTTCAGTATTCTGGAATATTTTTACAAGCCGATTCTCCGGTGGTGCTTGAACCACAAAGCCGTATTTTTAACCATTCCATCAATCCTCATTCTTTGGGGGGCGGTTATCTGGCTGGGATTCAATACTATTTTTGGTTTTGCGGCCAAAGGGTTCGATAAACTGGGATGGAATATCCGTACCACTTCAGTTTGGTCGGAGCTGGCCCATGCATTCCCCGGAACCGGCAAAGAGTTTATGCCTTCGCTCGACGAAGGGAGCTTTCTGCTGATGCCCACTTCCATGCCCCACTCCGGGATGGAATACAACCAAAAAATTGTGGCACAACTCGACATGCGGGTAACGGGCATTCCCGAGGTGGAACTAACCGTCGGGAAACTGGGACGCGTAGAATCGGCGCTCGATCCTGCTCCCATCTCCATGTTCGAAAATGTAATCAACTACAAACCGGAATACATGCTGGATGAAAGCGGACGTCGGGTACGCTATAAAACGGATAGGAAAGACCGGTTTATTCTAACCACCGGCGACACCCTCACCAACAAAGAAGCATTGGAACAAAATATTACACGCGAACAACTGATTCCCGACCGCTGGGGAAATTACTACCGCAACTGGCGTTCACACATTGAGTCGCCCGACGATATCTGGAACGAAATTGTGCGGGTAACGAGGATTCCCGGAGTTACCTCGGCGCCAAAACTTCAGCCCATTGAAACGCGGCTGGTGATGTTGCAAACCGGAATGCGCGCCCCCATGGGAATCAAAGTATATGGCCCCGATCTGGAAACCATTGAGGATTTCGGGATGAAACTGGAAGGAATTCTGAAAGAGGTACCCTCGGTAAAAGCCGAAGCTGCCTTTGCCGACCGCATTGTTGGGAAACCTTACATTCATTTAAACATTAACCGCGATGAAATTGCCCGTTTCGGGTTGAATGTGGAAGATGTTCAGCAGGATATTGAAATCGCAGTTGGCGGAATGAAAATTACCTCGACTGTGGAAGGCCGCGAACGTTTCCCGGTGCGGGTGCGTTACCCGCGCGAACTGCGCGACGACCCGGAGATGCTGGAGAAAATCCTGATTCCGACACCAACCGGGGCACAAATTCCATTGGGACAACTGGTGGATCTGGAATATATGCGCGGACCACAAATGATCCGTAGTGAAGAAACCTTTTTGGTAGGTTATGTACTGTTCGATAAAAAAGAAGGATTTGCCGAAGTAACCGTGGTGGACGATGCGCGCGAAGCCATCCAGTCAAAAATAGATGAAGGGGAACTGACCGTACCTGCCGGGGTGAGTTACAAATTTTCAGGAAGCTATGAAAACCAGGTGCGTGCCGAAAAGCGGTTGACCATCATTGTGCCGCTGGTGCTGGTTATTGTTTTTCTGATTCTGTATTTCCAGTTTAAATCAGTGACCACTTCGCTGATGATCTTCAGCGGAATTACGATGGCCTTCAGCGGCGGTTTTATCATGCTGTGGCTTTATGGCCAGGGCTGGTTTGCCGATTTTTCCGTTTTCGGTGTCAACATGCGCGACCTGTTTCAAATGAACCCGGTGAACCTGAGTGTGGCCGTTTGGGTCGGTTTTATCGCCCTTTTTGGCCTCGCTACCGATGACGGCGTAGTGATGGGCACTTACCTCGATCAGAGTTTTGCACGCAACAAAACCGACAACCTGAAAGGCGTGCGTGCTGCCGTGGTGGAAGCCGGTCAGCGCAGAATTAAACCTGCCGTTATGACTTCGGCTACTACCATCATCGCTTTGCTGCCCATTTTAACATCTACCGGGCGCGGCGCCGACATCATGATTCCTATGGCTATCCCGGCATTCGGCGGAATGCTGGTAGCGGCCATTACCTACTTTATTGTGCCAACGCTCTATTCATTGAGGGAAGAACGGAAACTCAAAAACAGAAAATCATGAAAACAATTTTTAATATTATAATCATTCTGTTGCTGGCCATTCCGATAAGCTTTGCCCAGACTTTGGATGATTATTTCAAAATAGCTGCGGAAAATAATCCCGGATTGCAGGCAAACTACAAAGAGTTTGAAGCAGCCATGCAAAAAGTGCCGCAGATGAATGCACTGCCCGACCCCACTTTTTCATTCGGCTATTTTATTTCACCGGTGGAAACCCGGGTGGGACCGCAACGGGCAAAGTTTTCGCTCACGCAAATGTTCCCCTGGTTCGGTACGCTAAAAGCGCGCGAAGATGCTGCAACCCTGCAGGCCGAAGCCAAATACCAGGCTTTTCTCGATGCGCGAAACCGGTTGTATTTTCAGGTAGCAGCGGCTTATTTTCCATTGTATGAATTGAAAAAATGGAAACAGATTGAACAGGAAAACATCAACATTCTTGAATCATACAAAACCATTGCCACCCGGAAATACGAAAACGGAAACAGCACCATGGTGAATGTATTGCGGGTGGACATTATGCTGAATGATGCCCAAACCCGCCTGAAAATTCTGAATGATAAAGAGAAACCGCTACTTTCTGCTTTCAACAACCTGTTGGATCGCGATGAAAACGAACCGGTTGCAGTGGCCGATTCGCTTTCGGTTGAAAATGTACCCGGCCCGGTTTCCAGGGATTCGCTGAAGTCCAACAATCCGGTGTTATCCGAACTGGAACTGAAAACCCGTGCCAGTGAAGCCGGCGAAGTGGCAGCTCAAAAACAGGGCCTCCCCAATGTGGGCGTTGGGCTCGACTATGTGGTGGTTGGAAAATCTTCCGAAATGACTGCTTCCGATAACGGGAAAGATGTACTGATGCCCATGGTTTCGGTGAGTATTCCGTTGTTCCGCAAAAAATACAAAGCGGCAGAGCGGGAAGCGCAGCTTAACCAGGAGAGCTTTTCGCTTCAGAAAGAAAATGTGCTTAACACGCTGGTTTCAGAATTCGACCAGGCAAAATTTGAAATGCAACAGCAACAACAGCTGGTTCAGTTGTATGACGAGCAAATCCAAACCACCCGGCAATCGCTTAACCTGTTGTTCAAAGATTACGGAAATTCGGGGAAGGAATTCGAGGAAGTACTGCGCATGCAGCAACAACTGCTTCAGTATGAAAAAAACAGGGCTACCGCGTTGGCAGAATTTCAAACCGCCCTGGCAAAAATCAATTATTTAACGGCAAAAACAATGAATAATGAAAACAAATAAAACAACAATTATTATCGCCCTGTCCACACTTGTAATCGGATTACTGGTTGGATGGCTCATTTTCGGTGGAACATCACAGCAAGACACGGATGATGATCATGACCACGATGTTGAAACAACTGCCGGTGAGGAAGAAGTCTGGACCTGCTCCATGCACCCGCAAATCAGGCAGGGGGAACCCGGCGACTGCCCCATCTGCGGAATGGACCTGATTCCGATGGATGACGAAGAAGAGGGAGAATCCAATCCCCTGGCCGTCAATATGTCTGAAACAGCCATGCGTTTGGCCAGTGTGAGAACGGCAACTGTGGGCACTGCAGAGCCCTTGAAAACGGTGCGGTTAAACGGGAAAGTGGAAACCGACGAGCGCCGGATTGCCAGCCAGTCGTCACATATTCCCGGCCGGATTGAAGAGATGATGGTGAGTTTTACCGGTGAATTCGTGAGCAAAGGGCAGGCTATTGCATCGGTTTATTCGCCCGATTTGGTTACTGCCCAGGAAGAGCTTTTTGAGGCGGAAAAAATCAAAGATTCGCAGCCGCAACTTTTTAATTCGGCCAAAGAAAAGCTGAAAAACTGGAAGCTTTCTGAAAATCAAATTGAAAAAATACTTCAGTCAGGTGCTCCCCGTGAAACATTTAATGTCCTGGCCGATGTTTCAGGGTATGTTACCAGCCGGAAGGCGAACCTTGGCGATTACATCGGGCGCGGGCAAATTATATACGAAATTGCCGATTTGTCGCGGGTTTGGGTTTTGTTTGATGTATATGAACAGGATATGCCCTGGGTGAAAAAAGGAGATAAAATAAGTTTTTCTGTGGCATCCATTCCGGGCGAAACTTTTGAAGGAACCATCTCTTTTCTCGACCCGGTAATCGACCCGAAAACCCGGGTGGCCAAAGCGCGGGTGGAAATGGTAAACAGTGGGTTAAAGCTGAAACCGGAAATGTTTGCTTCAGGCATGGTAGAAGCAAAATTGCCTGCCGGAGGTGGTACCCTTTCGGTACCCAAAACCGCCGTTATGTGGACCGGTAAACGTTCGCTGGTGTATGTAAAATCGGAAACCGAAACCGGTGTAAACTTTTTGATGCGCGAAGTCACTTTGGGCCTGGCGCTGGGCGACAGCTACCTGGTGGAAAGCGGCCTGGATGAAGGCGAAGAAATTGCGGTAAGCGGAACGTTCAGTATCGATGCCGCTGCACAACTGGCCGGCAAACCCAGCATGATGCAAAAGCCCGAAAGCAAAACCATGGAAGTGCCGCAGGCTTTTCGTGAACAAATTACTGCCGTGGCCAATGCCTATTTTGAAGTGAAAAATGCGCTGGTGGACGATGACCCGGAAACCGCACAGACAGCAGCCGGAAAATTGTCCGGTACACTCGGGGAAGTGGACATGGGCCTGCTGGAAGGCGATGCGCACCACCACTGGATGGATTTACAAAACGAACTGGCAGAAGCCGGGGAAATGATTTCCGAAACGGCCGACATTGAAGAACAGCGGGAACATTTTAACATGCTCTCCGAAGCCATACTGGAAACTACTGAGTCGTTCGGGCTGGAAATCGAAAAAACGTACAGGCTTTTCTGCCCCATGGCTTTTGATGACAAAGGCGCGTTCTGGCTGAGCGAATCGGATGAGATTCTGAACCCCTATTTCGGGGATATGATGTTGCGTTGCGGCGAGGTAAAAGAAACCTACAGCAGGGGACAAAGAATATTTAAAACTGCTGACAAACAAAACACACAGGCAGCGGGACACAATCATTAAAATTATTAGTTATTAACCATTTAAAATTCAAAAAGATGAAAACAAAAGTTTTAAGTTTAGTAGCCATGTTCGTTCTGGGAACATTCACGGTTTTTGCCGGAGAAAAAACAGAAAGGTTTAAAGTGAAAGGAAATTGCGGTATGTGCGAAAAACGCATTGAAAAGGCCGCCAATTCGGTGGACGGTGTGCAAAGTGCCGACTGGAACAAGGAATCGAAAATGATTGAAGTAAAATTTGACGATGCCAAAACCAGCACCGACAAAATTGAAATGGCGATAGCCAAAGTGGGGCACGATACACCACACCACAAATCCAAAGACGAAGTTTATAATGAACTTCCGGGCTGCTGCAAATATGATCGCTCGGAAAATGATAACGCGCATGACCACAGCGGGCATGTACATTAATGGCGTGATTTAGGTTATTCACCGGATGTCTAAACAAATCATCAACAGAATGAAAATGTTTTAGGCGTCCGGTGATTGGCTGTCCCAATTTTTATGGTTGGTGAATTAGCACCTCACTCTTTGTTGTTCGATTTTTAAAAGTAACTTTTAAGATCAATTGTTTCCCCTTTGCATCCAGCTCAATCGCATCATTTAAAGGATTGACAGAATCTTTGGCAAATACCGATTTTCCTGCCAAATTAAAAACCTCAAGGCGTTGAATTGGAATGTCAGAAGCGACATTTATTTTGTTTTGAAACGGATTTGGCCAGATTTTCAGGTCATTTGGAAATTGGTATTCCTGTGAGAAAGTTTCAGTACTTTTTAATTTTAATGCTTCTATTTCAACCTGACCGGTTCCTTTTTTCCCAAACAACCCGTAATTGATGTAAACTTTTATCCATTTAATCAAATCGAGCTGGTAAATCCCGTCAGGATTTTGGCCGAAAGTGTAGGTGAAGGAGTGAAAATTTCCATCACTTTCAAATGAGTTGATTTTAAAAATGTCGTTCACATTTACTTTTTCGTTTGCATCCACCAAATCGATACGGAAAGAGCCGGGAACGGGCGCCGGGGTTTTCAGCGAAATTTCCATTTTACTGAAACCGGTCAGATCAATTGGATCGGGGAATTCATACAAAATGTGCGGATTTTCGCCGGGAGCGTTTATATCGTATCCGGCAATTAACGAATTCGTTCCGGATAATTCTATCTGATTTGAATTGCCCGGAACCGCTTTCCAGAGCATATTACTTTGGTCGTCGAATAGCGGAACTTCAAAACTTTCGCCCGAAGGTTTTTGCACTGTACTCACATAAAAAGGTTCGGCAGCAATTGTGTCACAATCCGACTGTAATTCAAGCTGGACATTTCCACCGGTATTGCCCCAGTTTACCGTAACTCTTGATGTATTATTCCCATTCAATACCTCCACATCGTCGGGGAAACTCCATTTATATCGAACTCCCTGAAAATCAATAGTTGAGAAAATTAATTCCTCGTTTGGTTCAGCGTTTTTTTTTCCGTCAATTACAGGTTTCGGCAAATCTTTCTGAAATACTTTTACGTAATCAATTTCCATGGTTGCCTCATCCAGGTTAGCATCGATTCCCTGTGCACCGCCCCAGTTCCCGCCAATGGCAATATTCAAAATCAGGTGAAAACGTTTGTCGAAAGGCCATTCCTTGTAAGATTTATTGGGATTTTCTATGCGGTAATATTCTTCCCCGTCAACATACCACACAATTTCATCTTCGGTCCAGTCAATGGCATATACATGAAATTCGGTAGAAACATTTTTCACTTCTACTGATTTTCCCAGTTGCGTTCCAATGGAATGATTATAAGCTTCGGTATGAATGGTTCCGTGAACTGTGCCAAAATCGTAGCCCACGTGTTCCATAATATCGATTTCTCCGCTTGCAGGCCAGCCGCCATATTCCCAGTCAGTGGGTAACATCCAGATGGCAGGCCAGGTACCTTTCCCTTCAGGGAGTTTTGCTTTCACTTCAATCCGTCCGTATAACCAATCGCCTTTCCCTCTGGTTACCAGCCGTGCAGAAGACCAGCTTCCATTTGATTTTACCGCTTTAATCGTGAGTTTTCCATCCTTCACAAACGAGTTGGTCCTCGTGTTGGTATAATTTTGAAGTTCATTGTTCCCCCAGCCGTGGTCGCCAATATCGTATCCCCATTTTTCATTATCGGGTGCTCCGGAGTATTCAAAATCATCTTGCCAAACCTGGTAGAAACAGTTGCCCTGAGACCAGGCAGGGATTCTGACTAAAATAAGAATGATAATTAAAAAACTAATTCTATTCATGTTTCTGTATTTCCTGATTATTTAATAGTAAACTCACCTTTTAATCCTTCAGCAGAATTGGGTCCAATCCAAACATCAAAATCACCGGGTTCTGAAACATACTGTTCACCATTAAAAAATTCCAAATCTTTTGGTTCTATTTCGAATTGAACGTTTTTGGTTTCGCCCGGCATTAAGCGTATTTTTCTGAATCCTTTCAACTCTTTCACCGGCCTGGTAATACTTCCAACACGGTCGCGAATATAAAACTGAACAATTTCGTCGGTTTCAAAATTACCAATATTTTCCACATCTGCCGAAACGGAAATGGTGCTGTTAAAATTTAACACCTCATTTGAAAGCGTTAGGTTTGAATACTGAAATTTGGTGTATGACAAACCAAATCCGAACGGGAACAGGGGTTCAGTTCCATAATCCAAATGCATGGATTTTAGCCCGAGTGAAAGTTGTTTGGAGTTTCTTGGTATATCGTCGATATGGATTACATCTGATTTTGATGCCGGCCTGCCGGTATTTTTCCGGTAATGGTAAAGCGGAATTTGCCCTGCTCCTTTTACAAACGTAACCGGCAGTTTTCCGGTTGGAGAATAATCGCCAAATACCAAGTCTGCAATGGCAGGCCCGGCCATTGTACCCGGATGCCAGGCATACAAAACCGCATCGGCAAGGTTCAGTTCTTTCTGAATGGCCAGTGGCCGACCAGCCATAACAATCAATATAAGTGGTTTGCCGGTTTCTTTAAGTTTCACAAGCAGTTCCGTCTGAACTCCGGGTAATTCGAGAATTCCTCTTGAGTTGGCTTCGCCTGAAAGGATGGATTCTTCGCCCGCAAAAAAGAGAATGGCATCTGATCTTCCGGCAGCAACCAGTGCTGCACCAAACCCTTTTTCCGATTTGTCGCGGCTGTATTCCAGTCCGGCAGCATAGTGCACCCTGTTCCCCAGTATATACTGTAGGGTGGTTTTTGGCGTTTCCGAATCTTCTTCGTTCCCATCAAAAATCCAGGTTCCCATTTGGTCGTGCGGAGCATCGGCCAGCGGGCCAATAACTGCCAGTGAACGAATTTCTTTTGAAAGGGGAAGAATATGATTGCTGTTTTTGAGCAGAACCATACTGTTGCGTGCCATCTCGCGTGCATACGCCAGATGCGAACCTGCCAAAATGGTATCGGTTGTCAATGCTGTATTTTCAACAGGTTTATCGAAAAGTCCCAATTCAAACTTAACGCGGAGAATATTTGCCACCCGCTCATTTATAAGATTTTCATCGATTTCTCCCTCTTCAACCAGTTTTTTCAGATTTTCGATATATGCCGTGGTTGCCATTTCCATATCAACGCCCACTTTTACAGCTATTTCAGCGGCATGCTTTTTATCAATTGCAAAGCCATGAAATATCATCTCTTCGATGGAAGCCCAGTCGCTAACCACCATGCCACGATAGTTCCACTCTTCGCGTAAAATGGTTTTCAAGATAAATTCATTTCCTGAAGCAGGTACACCATTTAAATCGTTGAAACCCGACATAAAAGTCAGCGCACCTGCGTTTTGGGCAGCTTTAAATGGTTTCAGATGGACATTTCTTAAAAGCGGTTCGGGAATATACGTGGTGTTGTAATCCCGTCCGGCTTCTGCCATACCATAACCCACGAAATGTTTGGCACAGGCAGCCAGTGAGGTGGGATCATCCAAATCACCCTGAATGCCTTCCACCATTGCTTTGGCAAACTGCGAAGTGAGAAACGGGTCTTCGCCGCAGGTTTCGGCAATCCTTCCCCAGCGCGGATCCCAGGTAATGTCTATCATGGGGGCGAATGTCCAGTTAATTCCCATGGAGGCAGCTTCAACCGCAGAAATACGCATAGCTTTTTTCACCATGGAAGTATCCCACGAAGAGGCCATTCCAAGCGGAATGGGGAATATAGTGCGGTACCCGTGAATGACATCGCGGCCAAAAAGCAACGGAATTCCCAGCCGGCTTTCTTCTTTGGCAACACGTTGAATTTCGGCAACCCTTTCAGCGCCCTGAATGTTTAAAAACGAACCAACCCGTCCATCCCTGACAGCTTCTTTCAGTTCTTCTTCACTTGAATAAAAACCATCCGATGCCTGAAACATCTGACCAATTTTTTCATCAAGAGTCATTTCACCGATAAGTGAACTTATTTTAGAATCCAGATGAATGGTTGTTCCGTTTTTATTTTGACATCCGGAGAAAACCACAATCAGAAAAATGATCAGAGAGATATTATTCAACTTTTGTTGAATCATTTTTGAATAAATAGCAGGGATTTAAAAAAAGTGCCCAAAAAGTTAAACTGAACTATGAAAAAACACTTTTTGGGCACATATAAATTAATTGCGAGTAGCTGATTTCAGCCCTTCAACATGCGGACCAGCCAGTTCGTCGAGGTAAACCTGGAAAACATCAGAGTTGTCTCCGGGATTAACCATTATGCGTACAACATTATAAAAATCATGATTGAAATTGTCATCCGCAACCACGTCGCCTGTAAAAATATCTCCGGTCCAGTCCCAGCCGGCTGAAACTCCTGAGAAATCAAATTCAGCAATTTCCCATGTGTTGTCTTGCTGAATGGTATAAATCAAATCAGCAGTTCCGGTTTGCCAGGCATTCCCACCGCGGTCAGTATTTTCAAGTTTTAACAGAATATTGTCACCTGCTGAACCATAAACCATCACTTTAAATGTATGGCGCTGGCGCAAATCGAACCGATAACCCGCCGGTAACTGCATGTAGGCATTGGCCCATTCGTTATTTTCTTTTACGAAATTCAACACTTTAGCACTTTTATTTGGATAAATGCGGTTAGGATTGTCAACCACCTCAATATAAGCACTGCCACCTGCCTGATCGACATTCATGGACGCCATGGAAACTTCAGAAAAATCGTTGTAGGTAACCATCGCATCCAGGAGGAAAGGTTCATAATCGGGGTGGTTTGCTGCAACCACTGCAGAAAATGTATGGACTATTTCGCCCAGCGAGGTGTTTGCCGTTACAGTAACCTGATAGCTTCCCTGGCGCATGTAGGTATTCGACACTACTTCGTTAAAATCCTGCGTTTCGTAAACAGTTCCGTCGCCAAAATCAATTGTTACATCGTTTATGGATTCACCTGCCGGAACATTCAGAACGTTCAATGCAACGTTGTAAGTATTTACTTCCCCTGTTTCTGTCAAGTTTGCTTCCAGCTCAATCTGAGGCGGCACATATCCTTCCGGTATAAGTCTGTATGCCCATGCGTTGCCATCCCCACCTACCGATGCAAGCTGCATGAAATTTTCTTCAAGTGCAAAAATCTCGTACCTGCCACCCTGAGCGCCGGTATCAAACATCGGATAAATTGGAGTTGGGCCAGATAAAACCAAATACATTTTTCCACCGTCTTCCTCAATCATCCATGAACCTGGTTGTGGAGTATAATCAACAATCAAATCATCGCCCGGATCAACCACATTGCTGTAGTTTGGATCGTCGCCCCTGAAATCTTTTACATAACTTTTCCCGTTGTTTTCGTAAATGGCCTCAAAACCTATCATTTTAAAAGTGAGCTTGTCGTCATAAATTTCAAAGCCGCTTTTATTCAGCGGAGCTGCCGACCACCATTCCAGTCCTTCGCTACCTGCCGGGCCAACTCCAAGATGCCCCTGTGAAAGGCTGTCCAATACCCAGGTTTTTCCTTCCAAAGCATCTGCGCCACCGCTCAAGGCAATCATCATTGGGTTGTCAAATAATGAATAATCGGTTTCGGTAGTGGTAAGTGTTTTGGATATACTCGAACTGCCATTGTTTGTTTTAATGGTCATGGTTATGGTATAATCATCCGGAAGCGGATAATATGCCACACCGCTTTTTTTGTTTATTTTCGATCCGTTTCCAAGGTCGAAAGTCACCGTGTAAATTCCGTTTAATGATGGGCTTGTCATTTCAATGTTAAAACGGTATGCATCAACACCGGGAGTAATGGAAAAATCCATTTCGCTTTCAGCGGGAGGCGCAACTAAACCCAGCTCCGGGTTTGTGTCTTCATAAGGTTCGCAGGAAAATAAAACTGCAAACACCATTAATCCGATAAAGCTTAAATATTTTAAATTGTTCATCTTTTTATACTTTTTGAAAACATTAATTAAACTGCCTATTTGTAAGCTGGTACAAATTGAGTTAACACACCTTCGTTTGTATTACGAATTTCCCTGGCGGGAATTGGAAACATACCCCAGGTATCCGCCTTAAAAGTTCGTGGTGTAAAATGAGATTGGTTGGGCACATCCTCAGGAACATTGAAGCTTGCATTTATTTTTGAAGCTGCAAAATCGTTTCCTCTTCTCAGTAAATCCCATTTGCGTAATCCTTCTCCGCCAAATTCCACTCTTCGTTCATGGTAAATATCATCCAATGTAACTGTTGTTAAAGCAGCCCCTTCGCCTAAAGAACGGGTGCGAACCTGATTCAGATAACCAAGGGCTTTTTCCGGATTATCATCCAAAAACAGCTCGGCAGCCATCAGCAACACATCGGCATAGCGAATGTCAACAAAGTTCCTTGGAAAATTATGGTTTGGGTCGCCCCCGGAACCGATGTAAGCATTCAATGCCATGTATTTTCTGTTGAAGAATCCAGTATTCATGAAAGCTCTGGTATAATCATTGAGCCTTTCTTCTGCATTGTAAATGGTAACATCTTTGCGCGGATCTCCTGCTTCAAATTCATTGGCCAGGCTCCATGTAGGCACAGCAAATGACCAACCCGGGAAAACAGATCCGTTGTCACCCACCGGATTTCTAACACTATACCAAACACTTGAAAAATTACCGTTGATATTCCAACCGCCCCAGTCGCCTGAATTTGCTTTATCTGAATACTGAATTTCAAGTATGGACTCTTCATTGTTTTGATTTTCCCAATCCCATAAATCGTTATAATCCGGCACTAAAGAATAAGCATTGCTTGCAATAACTTCTTCGAGGGCAGCCTGTGCATAATTTTTATCTATAGTTGTGCTGCCATTGCTCCAGTTTGTTACTCCAACCACTGGTTTGGCAAATCCTTCGTGATAAAGATAGATTCGTGCAATTAATGCCTGTGCAGCACCTTTTGTTATTCTGCCTTTTTCGGTAGCTGCCACGTTAACAGGCAATGCCGGAACCGCTTGTAAAAGGTCGGTGGCTATTTGTGTAAACAGTTCATCAGGAGTACTTTGTGCAATACTTTTATAATCTTCAACTGAAGGGAGTACTTCGGTAATTAGCGGTGCATATCCGTAATGACGAACCAAATCCCAGTAAAAATAGGCTCTGAGGAACAAAGCCTCGGCTTGAAGCCTATCTTTCAATCCATCGGTTTCCCATTGCACTCCTTCCTGCTTTTCCAAATAAAGGTTGGCACGATAAATACCGGAATAACAGCGATTCCACAGATCAGCAGCTGCGTTATTTTCAGTGGTCATATTAAACATCTCCATTTCATGCCACTGGCTCATATCATTTACATTTGAACCACCACAAAAAGCGTCGTCAGAAAAAATATCGGACATGGTAGGAACGAATTGCCAGTTTTGGACTGAATAGGCGTCGTAAACTGCAGTTACGGCTAAAAACGCCTGCTGTTCCGTTTGATAATAGTTTGCTTCAACCTGTCCTGTTTTTGGTTCCAGTTCAAGAAAATCTTCGGAACAAGATACCTGCAAAAATACCAGGGCAATGAAGTAAAATATATAAATTGATTTATTTTTCATTTTCCTAAATTTTAAATGTTTTCACTAAATTAAAAAGTAATGTTTATTCCGCCCAGAACTGTACGCGGCTGAGGATATATTCCATGGTCGATACCATTATTGAATACGCTTCCTCCAATCTCAGGATCGTAACCTTTATAACCGGTAATGGTTAATAAGTTTTCGGCAGAAACATAAAGTCTCAAATTACTTATCTTCATATAACTGGTAATATTTGTCGGGAGTGTGTATCCTAAAGTAATATTTCTCATTCTAACAAAACTTCCATCGTGAACAAAGAAATCACTCACTGTTGTCATGTTCTGATTGCCATCAACATAAGTTACCCGTGGGTACGAATCTGAAGTTCCCGGGCCGGTCCAGCGATTAAGCCAGTCTCCGGTATAGTTGGTTTCATTCATGTCGTAACGCATGGTTGCGTCGTAAACTTCCTGGCCTAAGGCCGCATAAACAAACATGTTGAAATCGAATCCGGCATACTCTAACCCCAGGTTAAGCCCACCGGTAAAATCAGGATGCGGAGTTCCCAGGTTTACCCTGTCTGCGTCTCGATCGATAACTCCATCGCCATCAGAATCAACAAATTTTATATCGCCCGGCACTGCATTGGGTTGAAGTAATTGGCCTTCGGCATTCACATAGGCAGCAACTTCTTCTTCGGTTTGAAAAATACCATCGGTTTTCAGTCCATTAAAATAACCCATTGGAGATCCAACTTTTGCGTATAAAACATCACCTTGTCCAAATGCACCATCTCCACCCTGAAGGCGTTTTTCAGCATTTTGAATGTCGAGCACTTCGTTTTTGTTGTATGCTCCATTTACAGAAGCATTAAAAAACAATTTTCCAAACCGCTTTTTGTAACTTAATTCGGCTTCAAAACCTGAATTTCGAACAGAACCTCCATTAATTACCGGTGCTGAATTTCCTACCAACATTGGAACCGGAGCAGTAACCAGCCAGTCTTTGGTGGTTTTAACGTAATAATCCAAGGCTACCCGCAAACTGTTACCCAAACTGGCAAAATCCAATCCAATATTTGTTTGTTCAGAAGTTTCCCATTTTAATGAAGGGTTGGCAATTCGCGTGGGTTGAGTTCCGTTATATTGTGTTTTGCTGTCGCCAAAATAGTAGATATTTTGATTTCCGATAATTGAAGTATACCCGAAATCACCTATATTTTCGTTACCGTTTTGTCCCCAACTGGCTCTGAATTTTAACATATCAATTACATCCGAGGTTCCACTCATAAAACCTTCTCTTGAAATAACCCAACCTGCTGAAAAAGAGGGGAAGTATCCAAATTTATTTTCTGATCCAAAACGCGATGAACCATCACGACGTAAAGTGGCGGCAAACATATAACGGTCGCCATAGTCGTAGTTTAAACGCCCAAAAACAGAAGCAACAGTGTGTTCAGAATAACCACCACCTGCAACTGTACTTTCCGGATCTGTAGCATTGTCGATGTATGAATAATCAAAATCATCGAAAATAACATCTTTCTTACTTGCCGAAAGATTATTGAACATATCTTTAAATGCAGTAACACCGCCCATTACAGTAAAATGATGAGCATCAATTGTTTTGTCGTATGTAAAAACATTTTCGAAGTTCCATCTCGACCAGATGTTCATTGAGCGTGACGCCTCGTCGGTAATGGTAAAGTGCATGGCATCCAGGTAATAAAAAGGAGAATATCCGCGGGTATCAACCAGTGCCATTTCGCCACTGTAAGAAGATTTGAAAGTCAATCCATTCAGCGATTGATTCAACTCACCAAAATCAAACTCGGCAAATAAACCTCCGACAAACTTACTGGTTTTTGTTTCAGAGTTTAAGTTATCCAGCATTGCCACGGGATTTGTAATTTCCTGCAGGCCAATTCCAAATTGTTCAGGAACTGCCCACGAACCATCTTCATTTGTTACCGGAACAATGGGGGGCATATTTAACGCTTGTGCCAGTCCGATTCCAAAATGAGTATTTGTTTCAATTCCTTTACTGGTTATTCTGGCCAGATTAATATTTGAACCAAGTGTTAAAAATCCAAAGTCAGTAATTGTGTTTAAACGGTAACTGAATTTTTCAAAGTCTGATTTTCCTTTGGCAACAATCCCTTCCTGATCAAAATAGCTTAAAGAAGACGAATAGCTGGTTTTTTCAGTTCCGCCGTTAAAAGAAATCGAATGATTTTGTTTTGGCGCATCATAATTAAACATTTCGTCTTGCCAGTCGGTGTTCGCTGTATATCCAGCAATTTGTTCCTGCGAAAATCTAAAATTACCGGTACCGTTTAATGATGCTTCATTTATTAATGTTACATATTCCTGAGAATTTAAGACATTAATTTTTTTCCACGGATTTTGAACTCCATAGTAACCATCATAACTAACCGTAAATTTTTCGCCTTTTACGCCAGATTTCGTAGTAATTAAAATTACGCCGTTTGCACCACGTGCTCCGTAAATAGCAGCAGATGCGGCATCTTTAAGAACTTCAATCGATTCAATATCATTCGAATTCAGAAAGTCTGTTCCTGCACCGCTCATGGGTAAACCATCAACAATATATAATGGTTCAGCATCGCCGTTGGTTCCAATACCACGAATTCGAATGGATACCTGGTCGCCGGGCTGACCTGAGTTGTTAGAAATAACAACCCCCGCCGTTTTACCTTGTAATGCCTGGGTTACACGCATATCGGAGGTCCGTTGAAGTTCTTCACCTCCAATTTTTGCAATTGCCCCGGTTACCAAACTTTTCTTTTGGGTACCATAGCCAACTACAACAACTTCGTCAACATCGAAAGCCTCGCTTTCAAGCACGACGTTTATTTCAGTACGCCCGTTAACAGGAATTTCCTGTGTTTGCATACCAATAAAAGAATACTGCATCAAAGCATCTGAAGGAACCTGCAACTCATACATACCATCAAAATTGGTAACAGTTCCGGTTGTTGTTCCTTTTACGATTACAGAAACTCCTGGTAAGGGTAGTCCGTCATCTGCCGCAGTAATTACTCCTCTTAGTGTAATTTCCTGGGCAAAAATGCCAAGAGAAAAAATTGAGCATAAAAAGAAAAAAAGAATTTTTTTCATAGGATGCGATTTTACTTAATAAATAAAATTTATAAATGATAGCTCAAAATTGAGCTTAGCAGTTCAGATTTCCGAAAATTTTGATGCTTCAATAATACTTCAATCAAATTTAATAACTACATCAAAATTACATCACCAAAAAAACAGAAAGCTGATTAAGAGTGTATTAACCGAAAGTTATTAGAGAATTAAACTACAACATGAATGTACCTGTTCTAAAACATCAAACCTCCGATGAATTATATATTCAATAAAAAAGTGGAAAGATTTACATCGCGATGGAGGTTGAGTTTTTTCCGTAAGCGGTAACGGCTAATTTCAACTCCCCGGTCAGAAATGTTTAACAGAGCAGCAATTTCTTTTGATGTGAGGTTCATGCGTATGTAAGCGCAAAGTCGTGTTTCACGCGGTGAAAGTTCTGGGAACTGCTGCCTTAACCTCTGGAAAAAATCTTCGTGAACTTCGTCGAAATAAGTTTCGAATATCTGGTTTTGCTGCTTGTTGTCAATTTCCTTGTTAATTCGCTGGTTTAGTGTCGAAAGTTTTGTTTTTAGCTGTGCATCAGAAGTGTTTTTCATCGCCTGATGCATTTCTTCTTTCAATTTAACAAGAAACTTATTTTTTTTGATAATGCTCATGGTTTGATTTGCCAGTTCTTTGTCGCGATAAAGCATTTCGTTTTGCAGTTTTTCATTTCGAAGTCTTATAATTTCTTTTTCGGCAACCACTGCCTGATGTTGAAATTGTTCTTCCTTTTTCTGAAGTTCTGCTTCATGTTTTATTATCTCTTTTTTCCGGGATATTTCAATACGGTATAGAACAAATTTAACGATGAAAAAAATGAGTAAAACACTTAATACAAAGTATGCAAACCAGGCCAATTGCGATCGGTGCCAGGGAGGAAGAATATTGAAACTAAATTCAGAAACCTCGCTTTCAACACCATAAATATTTTTTGCTTTTACTTTCAACATGTAATCTCCTTCGGGTAGGTTGGTAAAATCGCGGTATTTATCTGAAGTCCAGTCAGACCATTCTTCGGAATAATTTTCGAGAAAATAGCTAAACTTCAATTGTTGCGGATTTTCGTAAAAAGGGGCTGCATAGTGAAAACGGAATGCATTTTTTCTAAAAGGAACTTCAATCTCAATATTTAAATGGTTCGGATTGAGATAAATCGTGGAATCGACAAAGGGCATTTCCACTTTTGTAATAAAACATTGAAATTCTTCGGAATATGATTTTAGTATTTTGGATGAGTAATGTGCGAATCCATTGTCTAATCCAAAAAAAACATGGTCATTGTTATACGGATAAACAAACTCAAAACCATTTACATATTGGCCGTCCAATTGCTTAAAAGGGGCAGTTATTTTGGTGTAATTCAGATCTTCATTGCGGCGAAGCACACCTGATTCATTCTGGGCGATGAACCATATATTATCTGAGTCATCGGTTTCCAGGGTAAGCAATTGGCCACCGAGTGAAGAAAGTTGATCGAACTGATTGTTGATTTTAAACGAATCGGAAGGTTCATTGTAAGTATAAATTCCATCAACACCGGAAATAAAAAATTCATCATGGAGCGTAAATAAGATGTTGTTCTCGGTTGCCGGCAGGCCGTCTGTTTTGGTGTACAGGCGATATTGGATAACACTGTCCATTTTTTCATTTAACTGTACCCTGAAAATTCCTTTTCCTCCATGGCTGATCCAAATAATTCCGTCACCGTCTTCAAAAATAAACCGGCTCGATTCATTAAATCCTTTTACTTTTTTATGAAACGCCCAGCCTTCGGTTGTTTTCTGCAACAACACAAGTCCGTTGTAGTGCCCCCCGAGTAACATCCCGGGGCTTTTTTGTAGCCTGATGTATTTC
>NZ_JAWLCI010000064.1:0-26778 GCF_041687215.1 Mariniphaga sp. | reverse complement strand
TTTTCTTTTAAGCAAAAAACAGAAAAAAGCAAAAAAGAAAACACCAAAATACGGTTGTGCAAAAGGTCAGATTTATTTATCACCAGACTTTGACGAACCTTTGGATGATTTTAAAGAATATATGCAATGAGATTAATGCTCGACACGCACACACTAATTTAGTTCCTAAATGGAGATCCAAAATTATCTCAAAAGGCAAGGAACGCCATTGAAAACCCGACAATTTTAAAATAGTTAGTATCGCATCCATTTGGGAAATTGCCATAAAAATCAGTTTGAAAAAATTCAAGTTCAGCAAAGGATTCAAATCCTTTCTTGAGCTAATTGAAAATAATGGTTTTGCTGTATTGCCAATAACATTTGAACATGCAATAACTGTTTCAAATCTCGAATTTATTCATCGTGACCCGTTTGACAGATTACTAATTTCACAATGTATAACAGATAATCTTAAAATAATAAGCAAGGATGAAAATATTTCAAAATACGATATTGAAACTTTGTGGTAAGATTAACCCACTCCAATATAAAAAATTAGAATTCAATTAATTAATACAATTAAATTCTATTTAAAACACAGTTTCACTTTTATTCTAACCCTCACGAAATTATTCTTTTCTTTCACATTTTGCCTTATCTTTGCTTTTTGTTGAAAAAGACTATGACAGAAAAACCTTTAATATTAGTGACCAACGACGACGGCATTCACGCGAAAGGCCTCCGCGAACTGGTGGAAGTGATGCAATTTTTTGGCGAAGTGGTTGTTATTTCATCCGAAGTTTCCATGTCGGGAAAAGCGTGCGGTATTACGGTTGATCACCCGTTGAGGGCCATTCCGGTGGAAAAAATCCACGGTGTGCCCACCTGGAAAAGCAACGGCACTCCGGTTGACAGCGTAAAACTGAGTTTTAACAACCTGTTTGATCGCACTCCCGATTATGTGGTTTCAGGAATAAATCACGGGGCAAATTCCTCCATCAGTGTTATTTACAGCGGAACCATGGGCGCGGCCATTGAAGGAAGTCTGCATGGTGTGCCTTCGCTGGGCTTTTCACTCGACGATTTCAGCTCGGATGCCGATTTTTCCAAAGCAAAAATTATTGTGGCCAAAATTTTCCAGAGTGTGCTCGACAATGGTCTGCCACCGTTTACCTGCCTCAACGTGAACATTCCCAGAGGAAAACCGAAAGGAATAAAAGTGTGCAGACAAACCCACGGAAAATGGGTGGAAGAGTTTGAAAAAAGAACCGACCCGCATGGCCGCGAGTACCACTGGCTTTCGGGCTATTTTAAAAATTTCGAGGAAGGTTCTGCCGAAACCGATATCGACGCACTGCTAAACAACTATGTTGCCGTTGTACCCGTTTCGGTTGACATGACCTGCTACAAAACCCTGGAAGAACTTAAAAACTGGACGTTCTGATGCAACGAAAAAAGAGAAAACCACTCGATTCGCCGGCCATTGGATTTCTTGTCGGATTTCTGATTCCGGTGCTGGTGTTTTTTGGGGTGTTCTGGTTTGGAGAAAAAGGCGTTTCGTTTGAAAATTACGTGAAAAACCTATGGCATCTGCAGGCGCTGGTAAAACTGGGCAGTTTGTGTGTGTTTGCAAACCTGTTGGTTTTTATGGGATTTATTCGTTTGAAATACGATCAATCGGCCCGCGGCGTGCTGGGAGCAACCATTTTATACGCTTTGGCCGTTCTCATTTCAAGAGCATTTTAAAATGAAGTATTACCTGATAGCCGGAGAAGCATCGGGCGATTTGCACGGTTCAAACCTGATGCGCGAATTGAAATTAGCCGACCCGGAAGCACAGTTTCGCTATTTCGGCGGCGATTTAATGCAAAACGAAGGCGGAACTTTGGTAAAACACTACCGCGAAATGGCGTTTATGGGCATTGTAAATGTGGTGCTGAACCTGAAAACCATTGGCCGGAACATGAAATTCTGCCAAAAAGATTTGCTGGAATTTCAACCCGATGTTGTTATTCTGATTGATTATCCCGGATTTAACCTGCGCATGGCTGAATTTGCCAAACGGCATAACCAGCGGGTTTTCTACTACATTTCACCTAAAGTGTGGGCATGGAAAGAATATCGTGTAAAAAAAATTAAAGCTTTTGTTGATGAACTGTTTACCATCCTGCCATTCGAAACGGAATATTTCAAAAAACACGGTATCGATGTAAATTATGTGGGCAATCCGCTGATGGATTCGGTAGCGGCATTCCAAAAAAAAGCGCTTTCGAAAGCGGAATTCCTTAATAAAAACAATCTCGACGAAAGGCCTGTTGTGGCCTTGCTTTCCGGTAGCCGGAAACAGGAAATAAAAAATACGCTGCCCATTATGAAAAAAGCAGCCGCCTGTTATCCGGAGTTTCAGTTTGTGGTGGCCGGAGTTTCAACGGTTGACAAAAAAACTTACGACAAAATTCTGCGGGGTTTTCCCATTCCGGTCATTTACAACCAAACTTACGATTTGCTGAGCAACTCACATTCCGCCCTTGTAGCTTCGGGAACTGCCACCCTCGAAACCGCCTTGTTTGGCGTTCCTCAAACGGTTCTTTATAGAGTTGAAGGCGGTCGTGTGGTTCAGTTTATTATGAAAAATTTCTTTTTAAAAGTGAAATGGGCGTCGCTGCCCAACCTGATTCTGAACAAGGAAGCGCTGAAAGAATTCATTCAGGTGGATTTAACGTTTAAAAATGTGAGGGACGAGCTACACCGTTTGTTGTATGAACAGGATTACCGGGACAAAATAACTGCCGATTACAACCGTTTAAATGAGATATTGGGAGAACCTGGAACTTCGAAACGAGCTGCAAAAAAAATGACAGAACTCCTGAAAACCTAACAGCTATGAACTTTGAACCACAACCGGGAACCCAAAACACTGAACTTTGAAGATCTGTTATTATTCATTAAATTTGTAATTGTCAAAAGTTATTATAAAATGCAAACTGATATATTGAAAAGAATTACAATTAACCCGGAAGTATGTCACGGAAAACCTACCATTCGAAATACAAGACACATGGTTGAAAGTATTTTGGAATATTTAGCCGGTGGCGATTCTACCGAAGATATTTTGAACGAGTTTCCGGAATTGGAAAAAGACGATATTCTTGCTTGTCTGGCATTTGCAGCAAAAACTGTACAATTTAAAGATATCGAATTCCCTGCTGCATGAAATTGATAATTGATGCCCACTTGCCTAAATCAATCTGTGAATGTTTTTATAATTGCGATTGCATTCACACACAGCAACTTGAAAAAGGAAACCTAACAAA
Organism: Mariniphaga sp.; assembly: GCF_041687215.1. Classification (NCBI taxonomy): domain Bacteria; kingdom Pseudomonadati; phylum Bacteroidota; class Bacteroidia; order Marinilabiliales; family Prolixibacteraceae; genus Mariniphaga; species Mariniphaga sp. Next base: position 23,485 of record NZ_JAWLCI010000064.1, on the reverse strand, counting down.
AGATTCTTTCATAAATAAACTTTCAATAAAAGAACACCGGGTACTAATTACAAAAGATACAGATTTTTATTATTCATATATTACAAGCCGGAAACCCTACAAATTAGTATTAGTTAAATTAGGTAATATGCGACTTGAAGAATTAAAAAATTTCTTTAAAACCAATAGCGAAAAAATCTTATCAATATTGCAGAATCATTCCTTTATCATTCTCGAAAGAAACAAAATAAGAATAATGGAATAGAATGATTTTTTGAACCCGAAACTTGGAACTTGGAACTCAAACCCGGAAACTTTAAACTGTAAACTCGAAACTTTAAACTGAAATGTACAGCTTATTCAAAAAAGAAATAAAAACATTTTTCGGTTCGCTGATTGGGTACCTGGCCATTTTGGTTTTTCTGCTGGTTACCGGCCTCTTTTTGTGGGTTTTCCCCGGCGCTTACAATATTCCCGACAACGGTTACGCCACCCTCGAAGGATTGTTTTCGCTGGCGCCGTGGCTTTACCTGTTTCTGGTTCCGGCCATTACCATGCGCTTCTTTGCCGACGAAAAACGCACCGGAACCCTCGAAATTCTGCTCACCCGCCCGCTTTCCGATTTCCAGATCATTTTTGCCAAATTTTTAGCCGGAATGGTGCTGGTTACTTTATCGCTGCTCCCTACCCTGCTCTACTTTCTTTCGGTTTATTTGCTGGGAAATCCGGTTGGCAGCATAGACACCGGCGCCACGTGGGGCTCATTTTTCGGGCTCTTTTTCCTTGCTGCCATTTACGTAGCCATTGGTATTTTTGCTTCTTCGCTAACTGATAATCAAATTGTTTCGTTCATTTTGGCCATGGTACTTTCGTTCATTTTTTACCTTGGCTTCGATTTTATTGCCAGTTCCGGAATTCCGTTTTTACTGGAACAGATTTTTGAATGGTTTAGCATCAACAACCACTATTTATCTGCATCCCGCGGGGTAATCGACCTGCGCGATGTAATTTATTTTGCCGGAATGACATTCCTGTTTTTATGGTTCACACGCTGTTTTTTGCGCAATGGAACATGGAAACAAAAAAAATTCAGGCTGAATTCTGCGCTTGTCACCTTTCTGTTCCTGGTCGTTTTTGTGGTATCCGGTAGTTTTTTATACCGGATAGACCTGACGGCAGACAAACGCTATTCTCTTTCGTCAGTAAGCGCGAATCTGGCAACAGGACTTGAACACCCGGTTGAAGTAGAATTTTACCTGGCCGGAAAACTGGAACCCGGACTGCGAAAACTGCAGCAGGAAGTGCTGGAAAAAATTGCCGTAATGAATGTCTATTCTCCCGAAAATATTCGTGTTAGAATGAACGACCCGTATGCCATAGGCAATGCAGAAAAACGCGAAGAATTTATTGAAAACCTCATAAATAAAGGCATTCAGCCCACCAGTTTCAGGCAGCAAACCGACCAGGGTGTGAGCACCCGGCTTATTTTTCCGGGCGCTGTTATTCGGTACGATGGAAAAGAAACGGCGGTGAATTTCCTGAAATACAATCCCGATTTTTCACATGAGGCCAACTTTAATCACTCTGCTGAAAGCGTGGAGTTTGAACTGGCCAATGCATTTCAGAACCTGATGCGCACGCGACGTTCTTCAGTTGCTTTTCTGGAAGGACATGGCGAAGCTGACCGCTACGAAGTTTATGATTTTGCTTCTGCGATATCAGAAGATTTTTTGGTGCAGCGGTTTTCTGCTGATTCGTTGGCAACCAATCCCGAAGCTGTTGACATTTTGATTGTTGCCGACCCTAAAGAACCATTTTCAGAAAAAGACAAATTTTTAATCGACCAGTACATTATGCAGGGAGGTAAGGTAATCTGGCTGGTTGATCCGGTGCAGGTTAGTCTCGACAGCCTGTCAACCGGACATTTAACCATGGCTTTTCCGCGCGATTTAAATTTGAACGACCAGCTTTTCCGCTACGGAGTGCGCCTCAATTACGAACTGCTGCAGGATGTGGAATGTGCACGACTTCGCGTTAATACTGCTCCGCCGGGAACACCGCCGCAATTTACGCTGCATCCGTGGTACTATTCTCCGCTGCTGGTTCCTTCCGACAATCATCCGCTGAGCCGAAACCTCAACCGTGTTTTTACAGAATTTGTTTCTTCCATCGACACCATTTCAGGCAATCCGCAAGTTCATAAAGAAGTTATTTTGTCCACCTCGCCTTACGCACGAAGAGTGAAATCGCCTTCCACAGTAAGTTTGCAAAATATTGACAATCCGCCAGCCCGTGAACTTTTCAACCAGTCGTTTATTCCGGTGGGCGTAATTCTGGAAGGCACATTCACTTCCGTTTTCAGAAACCGTATGCTGGAAACGTTGGGAATTCCATTTTCAGAAGTGATTTCTGAAAGCCGACCAACCAAAATGGTAGTGATTGCCGATGGTGGTTTAATAACCAATCAAGTGGACTATTCTGCTAATCCTCCACGCATTCAGGAACTGGGTTTCGACCGGGTTTCAGGACAAACATTCGGGAACAAGGAATTTCTTTTAAACGCGGTTTATTACCTGAACGACGATAGCGGAATCATGCAACTGCGCAACCGAACTCAAAAAATGCGATTACTGGACAAAGTCCGTCTTCGCGAGGAAAAACCTTTCTGGCAATGGCTAAACGTATTGCTGCCGCTGGTTTTGGCAGGTTTGTGGGGAATCATTTACAACATAATCAGAAAGCGTAGGTTTGCCCGTTCATAAAACCTTTAAAAAATCAAAGTTTTCAGTATCGGGAAAAAGATTAAAGTTTGTATATTCGTTACCTGATTTTTCCTTTAAAATGAATGGCTGAATCAAACATAAACAGGAACTGCATTATTTAGCAACCTTCCTGTACAAATGAAAAAAACAAAATAAAATATTAACTATGAAGTTTGTTGTTTCAAGTACCGATTTACTGAGCCATCTGTCGGCTATCAGTAAGGTTATCAGCAGTAAAAGCACCATGCCTATTCTGGACAATTTTCTGTTTCTGTTAAATGACACAGATTTGACCATAACGGCCTCCGACCTCGAATCGACGTTAATTACCCACATGGAGCTGGACAATACCGAAGGCGAAGGAACTATTGCCGTGCCTGCAAGGTTGTTGATTGACACGCTAAAGGAATTTCCCGAGCAGCCGCTGACTTTCCAAATCAATACCGATACCTACGGGGTTGAAATTTTTTCCGATAACGGGAAATACAGTATTGTGGGACAAAGCGGAGAAGATTTCCCTGAACTTCCTGAAATTTCAGAAGAGGAATCTACCTCGATTACGGTAGGCCCGAAGGTTTTATTGAAAGGCATTGAAAAAACTCTGTTTGCCACTGCTGACGATGAATTGCGACCGGTTATGAACGGAATTTACGTGGAACTTTCTCCCGAAAATATGGGTTTTGTAGCTTCTGATGCACATAAATTGGTGCGCTACCGTCGTTCGGATGCAGTCTCAGAGTTTGAATCGTCATTCATTCTTCCGAAAAAACCGGCAGGTTTACTGCGTAATTTACTACCAAAAGAAGAATACGATGTAAAACTGGAATTCGATAACAAAAACGCTCAGTTCACGCTTACCAACTACAAACTTATTTGCCGTCTTGTTGAGGGGAACTATCCGAGTTACAATTCGGTTATTCCAAAAAATAATCCCAATAAAATGGTAATCGACAGGCTGACATTTTACAACACAGTAAAAAGGGTTTCAGTATTCTCCAACCAGGCCAGTAACCTCATTAAGCTCAATATCAACGATAACCAGCTTGTGGTTTCGGCTCAGGATATCGATTTTTCGATTTCGGCAGTGGAACGGCTTAGTTGCGAATATGATGGAGAAGAGATTGAAATCGGATTCAAATCTACGTTCCTGCTTGAAATTCTTTCCAACATATCAGCCAGTGACGTAAAAATGGAAATGAGCGATCCTTCGCGGGCCGGACTACTTTTACCGGCTGAAACAGAAGAAGATGCAGAAGATGTTTTGATGCTTTTGATGCCGATGATGATTAACGCATAAAAATTTACTAAACTAAATTCTGTTTCGGGGAATTCAACATTTCCCCAAAAACAGTTGAGGTGTCCCAAAAGACAGATTGCCCGGATGTTTATCGGAACTGATTTTAGGACACTTTCTTTTTAAAATAAAACACATGCAATTAAAATTAAAAAATCCGGTCGTATTCCTCGACCTCGAAACCACAGGAATTGACATTGTAAAAGATCGAATTGTGGAGATTGCTCTGCTAAAAGTACATCTGGATGGTACCGAAGAAGAACTGCTTCAGCGTGTTAATCCTGAAATTCCTATTTCGTCAGAAGCCACCCGGATTCATGGAATTACAAACGAGGATGTGGCCGGTGAACCAACTTTTAAAGAAGTAGCAAAAAAAATGGCCAGGTTTATTGAAGGATGCGACCTGGCCGGGTTTAACTCCAACCGGTTTGACATTCCGTTGCTGGCCGAAGAATTTTTGCGCGCCGATGTGGACATTGATATGAAAAAGCGCAAATTTATTGACGTTCAGGCTATTTTTCACAAAATGGAAAAACGTACCCTGGCTGCTGCCTACCTTTTTTACTGCAAAAAACCGTTGATTGACGCTCACAGCGCTCTTGCAGATACCAAAGCTACCTATGAAGTATTGCAGGCCCAGCTCGATACCTACAAGGGAGTGGAGTATGAAGACAACCACGGAAAAACTTCCATACCCATTAAAAATGATGTGGAAAAATTGAGTGAGTTCTCGGCCTACGACCGAAATGTGGATTTTGTTGGAAGAATTGTTTACAACGACAAAGGAGTGGAAGTATTCAACTTCGGAAAGAATAAAGGTATTCCGGTGGAAAAGGTACTGGAAGAACAACCCGGATATTTTGGATGGATTATGAACAGCGAATTTCCGCTCTACACCAAAAAAGTGCTTACGCAGATAAAACTGCGAATGATGGAGAAATAAAATTGGTTCAAAGTTCAAAAGTTCAAAGTTTAAAGTTTTGGTATGAAGATTATTTGTATTGGCAGAAATTACGTAGCTCACGCTCAGGAGTTGAACAACGATATTCCTGAAGAGCCGGTATTTTTTATGAAACCCGACTCGGCATTGCTGCGAAACAACGACCCGTTTTATATTCCCGACTGGACAAACGAAGTGCACCACGAAATAGAATTGGTTTTGCGTGTTTGCCGCCTTGGAAAAAACATTGAAAAAAGGTTTGCCCACCGTTACTACGACGAGATTGGCCTGGGTGTGGATTTTACCGCCCGCGACATTCAGAATGAACTAAAAAAGAAGGGTCTGCCCTGGGAAAAAGCAAAAGCTTTCGATCAGGCGGCAGTTATCAGCAGCACCTTTTTCCCGGTTTCTATTTTCCCGACGCCCGAAAGCATTCGGTTTAAACTGGACATTAACGGCCAAACCGTTCAGGAAGGAAATTCGGGACTGATGATTTTCGGGTTCGAGGAAATTATTTCGCATATTTCGAAATATATAACACTGAAAATTGGCGATCTGATTTACACCGGAACCCCGGCGGGCGTTGGGCCGATAAAAATCGGTGACCGGCTGGAAGGATTTCTGGAAGACAAAAAACTGCTTGACTTTATGGTAAAATAAAATAATTTCAATATCAACAACCTTTAAAATTTTTACCCATGAAAACCAAAACAACGACTTCATTAAATGAAATTAAACAATTTCTTGCTCCAAAAAAACTGGCAGTTGCCGGCGCTTCGCGCAATCCGAAAAAATTTGGCGGTTCAGTTATTAAAGATTTAAAAGAAAGAGGATTCGAGTTGTTTCCAGTCAATCCGAACGCGGAAGAAATTCAGGATTTAAAATGTTACAAAAACATTGCTGATTTACCGGCAGATGTAAAACATTTGCTGATTTTAACTCCGAAGGACAAAACAGCAGAAATTGCCAGCCAGGCCGTGCAAAATAAAATGGAAATGGTCTGGATTCAGCAAATGTCGGAAACGCCAGAGGCATTAGCAATTTTGGAAGAAGCAGGAATTCCGTTCATACAAAAGAAATGTATTTACATGTTTGCCGACCCGGTAAAAGGACCGCATAATTTTCACCGGTTTCTGGTAAAAGTGTTTGGCCGGTATCCTAAAAAATGATTGGATGAAAATGCACGATTACCATTTTGAAACCGAACTTGAAGTACGCGACTACGAGTGTGACATTCAGGGAATTGTTAATAATTCGGTGTATCAAAATTACCTTGAACATTGCCGTCACCAGTTTTTATATAAAATTGGGCTGAGTTTTGCTCAAATGCACAACGACGGAATAGATGCAGTGGTTATTCGTGCAGAACTGGATTACAAATTCCCGCTTCGCCCGGGAGATGCCTTTCTGGTAAGGTTGAAAATGGCCAAACAAGGACGATTGCGCGTAATTTTCAAACAACAGGTAATTCGGAAAGCTGATGAAAAACTCATGGTGAACGCCCGGATTACCACCGTTTTAACCCGAAACGGAAGGCCTGTTTCGCCCGAAATTCTGGAAAAAAAATTCAACCTGGCGGGAATTGTTTTGGAAGAAGAATTAGGCTAAAGTTTTTCTTCAATACGGAGCTCCTTTACTTTCATTCCCTGGGCTTTTAATGCGGCCCTGAATCCTTCATTCAGCATGCGGCCCAACCTCAATGGCAGATCGGGCAATGCAGGAATAGACTTTTTATTCGTCGGATTTTGATAAAAATTCAGGCACGATTGCAGGTTTGAAGATAAATAAATGCGGCAGGCAACCGGTCTTGCTGAATAAGCCGTGCAAATTCCATTGTCAAGTAAGGGACAGGGAAATTTGGAGTTGAGCAGGGATTCACCCGACAAGGGTTCCAAATTATTTCGTTTTTCTGCAGCCCGAAAAACAATTCTTTTCTGAGTTTCAGCATCAAAATTCCTGGAAATAAAATCACGTAAATAATTCAACTCGTATTCCAGGGCAAAAACCGGCTGATGACAGCACCAATGACAGCCTTTTTTACATGCTGGTTTTTGATTTTGCCGTTCTGCAAATTCCGAGAAAGAATCTACCAGATCATCTACCATTTGATGTAAATTTTTTACTGCGGCAAACAGCGCACCATTTGAATAACCAGTTTCAACGGCTTTCATACCCAACCGGTATCCATCAGCATGAAACTGCTTTTCGAGTTCTTTCAGGTTAAAATTCATTCATTTATAATTTGTTAAACGACAAAGAAAATTTATCATTTAGGCCAACGAATTTAATGAAAAAAGTAAGGCATAAAAAAACCGGATTCCACTGAACCCGGTTTTACAACCTTCAACTACTAACCGATTTTATAACCCAAAAAATTATGAAGCAATAGTTATGAACTCTTTAACTGTATTGTTCGGTGCAAAGAAAAGGGAAAGTACAGGACTGGTCTGTAATAAAAGTCACACAAGCCCGGAAAAATCGATAAAATTTCGCGACAGTTCAATTTTTCCGTCCTTTTCGAGTTTTTTTAGTAACCTGGAAACTACCTCACGTGATGTGTTGAGCTGAAGGGCAAGTTCCTGGTGGGTGCCGCTAAATGTTGGATTTCCTGATTTTTGGTAGCGGTCAATAAAATATTTCACCAAACGTTCGTCGAGTTTAAGAAAGGCAATGGAATCAATGGTTTCAATCAATTCCCGAAACCGCGACTGAAAAGTCTGCATTACAAATTGTCGCCAGGAGGGGTATTCATAAATCCATTTGTCGAGCAGAGATACCGGAAGCATCAGCGCTTCGGTTTCCATTTCGGCAACAGCCATTACATTGCTTTTTAAATGTGCCATGCAGCAGGTCAACGACATGGCACAGACTTCGTTTTCCTTCAAATAATAAAGCAGCAATTCATTCCCGTCGTCATTCGTTCTTGAAATACGAATCATTCCCTTTATTATTAAAGGAAAACTGGAAATAAACTGCCCTTCGCGAATAAGTGGTTCATTTGCTCTGAAAATTTTACGCACCCCTTCTTTCCGGATTTCTTCCAGTAGTTCTTTTTCAAGAAAACTGTACATTTTGGCTACATGGTCCACAATTCAGTTAATTCGGGTTAAAACATGTCTTTCATTTTTTCAAAGAAAGTTTTTTCGGAAGAAGAAGGTCCCTCCTGGAAACCGGGAGATTCTAAAAGTTTCTCCAGCATTTTCCGTTCATCGGCATTCAGTTTTTTCGGAATCCAAACATGAATCCGCACAAGTAAATCGCCCCGGCCATAACCGTTAACATCGGGCAGTCCTTTTCCCCGGAGGCGCAGTATTTTTTCAGGCTGGGTGCCCGGTTCAATTTTAACTTTCACTTTACTTTCCACTGTTGGAATTTCGGCTGTGGTTCCTAAGGTAATTTCAGGAAACGACAAAAAGAGATTATAAATCAGGTTGTTTCCATCGCGAACCAATTCCGGATGATCCTCTTCGGTAATAACAACAAGTAAATCGCCGTTAATTCCACCACGACGGGCTGCATTTCCTTTTCCGGTTACAGTCATTTGCATTCCCTCGCCCACTCCTGCAGGAATTTTGATTGGAATGATTTCCTCATCACGAATCACTCCTTCTCCGGCGCAGTGGTTGCATTTATCTGTAATTATTTTTCCATCGCCCTGGCAGGTCGGACATGTTGATGTGGTTTGCATTTGCCCCAGCAAAGTATTTGCAACGCGGGTTACCCGTCCTGACCCGCGACAAGTTGAGCAGTTGGAATACGCTGAAGCATCTTTTGCTCCGGTACCATTACAATGCTGGCATTGCACATATTTTTTTACTTTGATTTTTTTCTCTGTACCGTTGGTCACTTCATTCAGGTTAAGTTTTACTTTTACCCGAAGGTCTGAACCACGCGAAACACGTCGTCCACCTCCGCTGCCCCCGTATGAACGGCTGCCGCCAAATCCGCCAAAACCTCCGAAATGACCACCAAAAATATCACCAAAAGCAGAGAAAATATCTTCGACATCTGAAAATCCGCTAAATCCGCCACCACCGGCTGCACCACCTATTCCTGCATGGCCAAACTGATCGTAACGCTGTTTTTTGCTGGGATCACGCAACACTTCATATGCTTCGGCAGCTTCCTTAAATTTATCTTCAGCTTCTTTATTTCCCGGATTTTTATCAGGGTGATATTGAAGCGCTTTTTTCCGGTAAGCCTTTTTTATCTCTTCAGCCGAAGCTTCTTTGCTAACTCCCAATACTTCGTAATAATCTCTTTTTGCCATGTTTTCTTTTGAATTTTATTCTCCTACCACTACCTTGGCATAGCGGATAACTTTATCGTTCAGGGTATATCCCTTTTGTATAACGTCCACCACTTTGCCTTTTAGCTTTTCTTCCGGTGCGGGAATTTTTGTTAATGCTTCGTGATGATCCACATCAAAATTCTGATGCAATGCAGCTATTTCTTTTACATTATTCTGTTTCAAAAACTCTCTGAACTTGCTGTAAATAAGCAATGTTCCCTGTTTCCCTGCATCATCTTCGGGAACATCTTTCAGTAGTTGAATCGCCCGTTCAAAATCGTCAATCACCGGCAAAATGCCAGTCAGAACCGATTCACCGCCTGATTTTATCAAATCGGCCTTTTCCCTAACGGTACGTTTTCTGAAATTGTCAAACTCGGCCTGCAACCTCAGGTGTTTATCTGACAAATCTTTCAATTTTTCCTCCAATTCATCAATTTTGTTTTCCTTTTTATCCTTTTTGGATTTTTTCTTTTTATCCGCTTTTTCATTTTCAGCAGTATCTTCTTCCTGCTTTTCTTCCTTTTTCATTTCTCCGTTGCCGTTTGAGCTTTGATTTTCAGCAGCTTCTTTAACTTCTGATTCTTTTTGATTTTCGCTACTTTGATTTACTTTATTTTCTGACATAATTATTTTCTTTTAATTGCAACGTGGTTAATCAAAAAATTTGCCATGTACGTATAAAAGACAAATTGACACCCAACCTGTATATTGGATGTCAATTTGTGTCACAAGATGATATTTGAAATTATTAATTCGGATTATTTGGCCAGTTTTTCCAAAGTAGCTTCCAAAGCCGGCCCACGCAGCTTACGTGCAATAATTACCCCGTTCCCATCAATTAAAAAATTATCAGGAATACTTCGCACCCCGTAAACAGCAGCATGTTTCGAATACCATCCTTTCAAATCGCTGATATGATAGGGCCACTCGAGTTTATCTGTAGCTATTGCCTTCACCCATTGATCTTCTGTGCGGTCGAGCGAAACACTAAAAACGGTAAACCCTTCACCATTCGAAAATTCTTTGTCTTTGTACTTTTTGTAAGCCTGCACCACTGTTGGGTTCTCGCGGCGACACGGCCCGCACCAGCCCGCCCAGAAATCGAGCAAAACCAGTTTTCCTTTCGTATCCGAAAGTTTGTATGTTTCGCCGTCTGATGATTTCCCAATCAATTCGGGTGCTTTATTTCCAACGTTAATTCCCAGTTTTTGCTGGCCGAATGATATTCCGGTGGCCAGAATTAAAATGCCAAAGAATAAAACAAGTTTCTTCATAAACTTTCTGTATTTTAATGAATGTTCAAAAATAGAATTTAATTTTAATTCATAACATTTCTGAACTTTTAAGGTTTTAAATACGCGTGATTTTTGCACCGATTTGTTTGAGGCGGGTTTCAATATTTTCGTACCCGCGGTCAATTTGTTCAATGTTATTGATGGTGCTTTTTCCTTTTGCCGAAAGGGCTGCAATAAGTAATGCAATTCCTGCCCTGATGTCGGGGGAAGTCATTTTTGTTCCACGCAGGCAATGTTCGCGGTTTAATCCGATTACCGTTGCCCGGTGCGGATCGCAAAGAATAATCTGCGCACCCATATCAATAATTTTATCGACAAAAAACAGGCGGCTTTCAAACATTTTCTGATGAATTAAAACGCTTCCTTTTGCCTGGGTTGCCACTACCAGGAAAACGCTCAGTAAGTCAGGTGTCAGGCCCGGCCAGGGTGCATCAGAAATGGTCATAATAGAACCGTCGATGTAATTTTCAATTTCGTAATGCTGAGTATCTTTCACTACCAAATCATCGTTGTTTTGTTCCAACCTAATTCCCAACCTTCTAAACGACGCCGGAATAATTCCCAGATGTTCCATGCCCACATTTTTAATGGTAATTTCGGAGGCAGTCATAGCAGCAAGACCAATAAAACTGCCCACTTCAATCATGTCGGGTAAAATCCGGTGCGAACATCCTTTCAGCAAACCTACTCCGTTAACAGTAAGTAGATTGGAACCAATTCCCGAAATTCTTGCTCCCATGGAAACCAGCATTTTGCATAGTTGTTGCAAATAAGGTTCGCAGGCTGCATTATAAATGGTGGTAGTACCTTCGGCCAAAACAGCAGCCATTACAATATTTGCGGTTCCGGTAACAGAAGCTTCTTCGAGCAACATATAGGCTCCTTTCAGTTTTTTGGCTTCAACCGAATACCATTTGTTTTGGGCATCGAAATGAAATTTCGCTCCTAAATTTTGCAGGCCGGTAAAATGGGTATCCATTCGTCTTCGCCCAATTTTATCGCCCCCCGGTTGTGGAATAAATCCCTGCCCAAAACGTGCAAGAAGGGGGCCAATAATCATAACCGACCCTCTGAGACTGGAAGCCTGTTTGGCATAAGTTTCGGTTTTAAGATGACCAACATTTACTTTGGCAGCATTAAACCTGTAAACACCTTTTTGAAGTCGTTCAACCTGCACGCCAAGTCCTTTTAAAATTTCAACAAGCTTTAACACATCGCTTATTTCAGGAACATTTTCAATGGTAACATCTTCTGCAGTTAGCAGAACGGCACAAATAACCTGAAGTGCTTCGTTTTTGGCTCCCTGGGGCTCCAGAGTTCCTTTTAGTGAATTTCCACCCTCAACCAGAAAAGTTGCCATTTGAGGTTTAGTTAGTTATTTCCTTTTATTCTTTTATTCTTTTTTTTCTTTTTATTCTGGGGAGTTTGCGGCGCTACCCGAACTTCCGAAAGTTGAATATCTCTGGAAACTTTTAATTTGTGCCCCGAAAGTTCTTCCAGATCGATGAAAATTTTCTCATCCTCAACCGAGTCTTTATTCCAGGCCTGGTAAAGTTTTTTCATCTGGTTGGCAATCTGCTCAATGAGAATTTGCTGTTCTTCACCTTCCATTTCAACAGCCTTGTCAATTAGTTTCTGGGTAATCAACCCATAATGTTTCAATTTTATTTCCGTTTGATTATAAGGAACTCTATGCGGCTTTTCCGTTAAAATATCAGGAGAAGGCGGGTCATAAGGATAATCTATATCGAGTTTAAAATCGGACATTATTGCTATATGATCCCACAATTTATGTTTGTATTCGGCAACATCGCGCAAATAAGGATATAAATTCCCCATTACATCTATAATAGCCTGTGCCGACTGGTTTCTTTTTTCCCGATCTTCTAAGGTGAACAGATGATCGACCATATTCTGAATATTTCTGCCATACTCTGGCATCGGGAGCTTTTTTCTTTTCGTATTGTAGTCCATGAAATGTATGAATTATTTACAACTAATTTATTTTCAGGAAAAATGAGGGTTTTTATATTTTCCACCTGCAAAACTAATGATTTCTTTGCAATACGCAATTTTTAGCTATTTGTTGTGCTGAACTTAACTTTTCAGTTTCAGTTTTGCAAATTTCAGCAGCAACTGCTTCTGACCGGCATTTTGAAAAAATACCGTTGCCTTTTTATTGGGTGGCACTCCTTCAATTTTTATTACTTTACCTATACCAAAACGTTGGTGTTCAACCATCATTCCCTGCATAATTTTATCCGGATCATCGCCAGAAAAGCTTTCGTTTTCAGCCGACCCGGCATTCTGGTTTTCGGCTTTTCTCCGAAAAATATCCTGTCGCCAGGGTTTCTGCACGGGTTTTTCCTGTTGCTGCCTGTCCAGCGAACGGGCCCTATAGCCGGCAGGGATATTTTGCTCTGTAAATGTACTTCGGGTTGCAGGCCTCCTCCTGCTGGTTTCAACCATTCCATCGAGGTACTTTTCGTCCATTTCGAGCAGAAACCGGCTGGGTGAACAAAACTCAAGATTTCCCCAGCGGTAGCGCTGGTTGGCATAACTGAACCACGCATTTTCTTTGGCACGGGTGAGCGCCACATAAAACAGCCGGCGTTCTTCTTCCAAAGCTTCCGGTGTTTTTTTCTCCTCTGCCTGTGCCGAAGGAAACAAATTTTCTTCGAGGCCAACCACAAACACGTTTTTAAATTCCAGCCCTTTGGCCGAATGAACGGTCATCAGAGTCACTTTATCGCGATCTTCATCCTTTTCTGAATCCTGATCGGTAAGCAAAGCCACATCCTCCAAATAGTTCTCAAGTTTGGCCGGTCTTCCTTCCTCCAACGCATTGATGCTGAATTCCTGGATACCATTCAATAATTCCTGAATATTTTCGTGACGACTCAAACCTTCGGGTGATTTATCGCTGTGCAGTTCTTTTAATATGCCGGTTTTTACGGCAATGGTCTTAGCTGCCTCCCAGGCATCGTCTTCTGCTAGAGCTTTTGCAAATTCCTGAATAAGTGCAACAAACTTTAAAATTTTTGTGATGGTTCCCTTGTTTAAATTTGTAGAATTTTCGTTGGGCAGTGCAGTAATGACTTTCCAGATTGAGGTTTCGGCTTCCACGGCGGCTGTTTCCAGTTTTGATAACGTGGTTTGGCCAATGCCTCGTGCCGGGTAATTTATAATTCGTTTTAGCGCTTCATTGTCCCACGGGTTAATGACCAACCTGAAATAAGCCAACAAATCCTTGATTTCCTTTCTCTGGTAAAAACTAAGTCCGCCATAAATTTTGTAAGGAATATTACGTTTTCTAAGCGCCTCCTCAAAAATTCTCGATTGTGCATTGGTGCGGTACAAAATGGCGTAATCCTGGTGTTTGTAATGATTGCGCAATTGTGTTTCGGAAATCTCCTGAGCCACCAAAAAACCTTCTTCATTATCGGTTAAAGCCGAAATAACCTTTATATTTTTTCCTGAGTCATTTTCAGAAAAAACGGTTTTGGGAATTTGGCGTTTGTTTTTTGCAATAATACTGTTGGCCGCATTTACAATGGTTTGTGTGGAACGGTAATTTTGTTCGAGTTTGAAAATTTTATGTCCCAGATAATCGGATTGAAAGCTGAGAATATTCTCGATTCGCGCGCCGCGGAAAGAATAAATGCTCTGGGCGTCGTCGCCTACAACGCATATATTTTGATGATTTGCAGCCAGTTTTTTCACAATCAGGTACTGCGCAAAGTTGGTATCCTGGTATTCATCCACCAATACATAATCGAAACGTTGCTGGTATTTTTCCAGAATTTCGAGATGATCGCGAAACAGCAGGTTGGTTTTTAGCAGTAAATCGTCGAAATCCATGGCACCCGAAAGCCGGCAACGTTTCACATATTCCTTGTAAATTTCCAAAATGGCAGGCATTCGCATAGCCTTGTCAGCCAAACGAATTTCCTCATTTTGTGCATAAACAGTTGGAGTTATCAGGTTATTTTTAGCCATGGAAATGCGTGCTGCAACACTTCCTGGTTTATACATTTTATCATCGAGCTGAAAACTTTTGATAATGGTTTTCAAGAGGCTTTTGCTGTCGGCTGCATCAAAAATGGTAAAATTTGAAGGGTAATTGATGGTTTCATGTTCAGCACGTAAAATACGGGCAAAAATGGAATGAAAAGTCCCCATCCACAGGTAGCGGGCAGTATTTTCACCAACTACGGAAGCAATGCGTTCCTTCATTTCGCGGGCCGCTTTATTGGTAAATGTAAGCGCCAGGATTGTGGATGGCCGCGCCCCCTGCTTCAGTAAATGTGCAATGCGGTAGGTTAACACCCTTGTTTTTCCTGAACCTGCACCTGCAATAATCAGTGCCGGGCCTTCAGTTGAAACCACGGCTTCCTGCTGTGATTTGTTTAAATCTTTAAGGTAATCCAAAACCATTCAAAATCAATTTCAAAATGAAAAGACAAAAATAGGGTATGTTTAAAGGATTATACAGATTTTTTGCAGTCATTTTTCAACAACTTATTTAAAATGGTTTCTCACAGCTCCAAAATACCGATTTTTGTGCGCCTCAAAACAATTAAATAAAAATTATACGTTAATATTGTAGCTCAAAGAATCAATGAATTTTATGAAGAACAAAGGCAACATATCCTTATTCGTAATACTGTTTTTCTTTTTAAACCTTGCCGCTGCTCAGGCACAATTGTCGGCACCCGGTTCGGCAGCAACGGCAAATACGGCGTATCCAACCTTTCCTGAAACAGATAATATTTTCGTTTTCTGCACAGAAACGGAAGGAATAAACGCAGGTTCTTTACAGGTTCAAACTGAACTGGAAGGAACGAAAACTTTTTTGTGGGAAAAGTACAATCAGGAAACTGGTGCGTTTGAATTCTATTTTTCTGAAAGTTCAGAAAACCTCGAATCCACAATTACTTCTCTTGAAAACGGCGGATACCGCGTAACTGTTAACCAGGGCGAAACAACGGAAATAAGCCGGGGATGGGTTTTTAACAACTGGATTTCAGCTACCGCAGAAGTAATTGGATCAGACTGTGAATCGTTCAGGTTAAACGGTTCGTTTCTTTCGTCGCCCATGATTTATTATGATTTAGCCGACAATACAGAACTTGAGGTTTTTAAAGACATTCAGGTGGAATGGAAGATTGGGGAATCAACTATTGCCACTGTTATTAATCCGCAAATTTTCGACCCGCCAACCAGCGACACGGAATACACGTTCAGGGTTTACGATACTTTTGGTTGCGAAACTAATTTTTCTGTTGTTTACGAATCGATTGTAACCAAAGCGCAATTCACGGTTGACCAGCAACAAGGAGAAGCTCCGCTTACCATTGCATTTACCAACCAGTCGGAAAATGCAGATCCGGGTTTATACGAATGGTTTTTCTTCCGGAGCCTTGACGATATTAAAAGAGAATCAGAAAACACCCAGCAACCCATTGACAGTATTATGATTGTGGCCTACGATCAAAACCCGGTTTATACCTACGAAAATTCTGGTTCCTACATGGTGAAACTTGTGGCCAAAAATACTTCAGAATTTCATACCTGCGTTGATACATTTTATTTGGAAGACTACATTGTTGTTGATACTTCTTTTGTTGCTGTGCCAAACGTTTTCACACCAAATGGCGACGGCACCAACGATTTATTTGTGGTAAAATACTGGTCGATGCAAAGCATTAAAATTTCATTATTCAACCGCTGGGGAAAGCGCATTCATTTTTGGGAAAGCGACGATGTTCGCGGGTTTGAAGACACATACACCGCCACCGTTTGGGACGGAAGACTTGGCGGCGGACGTTTTGCAAGTCCGGGTGTTTATTATTACATTATTGAAGGAAGAGGTCGCGATGACAAAACCAGAAAAGCACACGGGTTTTTCCATCTTTTCAGGGGCAAAGATTAATTACTTTTTTCAACTGGTTCGGCATTTAAGGAAAACCAAAAGGTACTTCCTGTCCCTTCTTCGGACTCAAGCCAAACCTTTCCACCCAGCAATTCGGCGTAAGCCTTGGCAATTGAAAGTCCCAGCCCCGAACCTTCGTATGGTTTTGTAACGGTGAGGTCGGACTGGATAAAACGTTCAAAAATAGCCTCTTGCCTGTCCTTTGGAATACCTATTCCTGTATCTTTTACCCAGAACAAAAACGAATTATTTTTACGCTGGCAGCCAAATTCGATGAACCCCTCGTGAGTAAATTTTATGCCATTTTTAATAAAGTTTGACAGTACCGATTCCAGTTTATTTTTATCGGTATAAATAAGAACCTTTTCTTCTGAAAAAGAATTATACAATTTAAACTGAAGGTCTTTCTTTCTGGCAGCCGGTTGAAAAAAACCATACAAAAAATTTATAGTCTCGTTTAAGTCAACTTCCGTTAAGTTAAGGGTCGCCTCTTTCGATTCAATTTTTGAAATTTCAATAATATCGTTGATGGTATCCAGCAAGCGTTCGCTACTTTTTTTCACATAACCAATATAGTTTTTATAGTTTTCTTCTGAAACATCCGTTTCTTCCAGAAGCCTTACAAAACCCAGAATTCCGTTCATGGGAGTTCGTATTTCATGGCTCATATTGGCCAAAAATACCGATTTCAACCTGTCACTTTCCTCTGCTTTTTCCCGCGATTTCCGCAAGTGCTGTTTGATAAATCTTTGTTGCCGGGTGTAACTTCTCGACAAAACAAAAATTATAAATGAACTGATTATAACATAAATAATACCCTTTACTGATTGCAGATTAGACCAATGCAACGAATCTTTCACATAAGTTTCCAGTAAAATATCGGTAAAAATTATCCAGCAAACACCAAATAACAAGTATGTTAATGTAATTCGAAATTCAAAACCCGGTTTTCTTTTCATAAAAGTTTTGTATAAAGTTAAAGCCAAAAAACAACTCCGAGAATTAATTATGCTGTGTATATTACCCGATTCAACATGTCATTTTTTTGGATATGAACAATTGTACCAAAACTTAAATGTATGAAAAAATATTGATTATTTCTTCTTTGTTTTTATGGTTCTTGTTGGTTTTCACCAAATTATTATTTGGAAATTTCTCCTTTAGCAAAAAGAATCTCAGTTTATAAAGGTATCTCATAATGGATACCTGCCCCCGGTCCAAGAGGAATTCCAATCAGCAACCAAACAATTAAAAGTAAAATCCAGGCAATCGTAAAAACTATTGTATAAGGCAACATAGCGGCAACTATGGTTCCAATTCCCGTTTTGGGTTCATATTTCTGAAAGAATGCAATTATCAGAGCGAAAAAACTCATCATGGGCGAAATCACATTGGTAACACTGTCGCCAATCCGAAAAACCACTTGTGATAATTCAGGTGAATATCCCATTATCATAAACATGGGAATAAAGATTGGCGCCAAAATAGCCCATTTGGCCGACGCGCTTCCCATGAGCATATTGATAGCTCCCGAAAGCAAAATAAACAGAATCATCAGGGGAATGAGGCCGATGTTGGCAGACATTAAAAAGCTGGCTCCCTTTACCGCCATTATTATTCCCAGATTACTCCATTTAAAATAGGCCACAAACTGTGCGGCAAAAAACACCAGAACCAGGTATGTAGCCAGTGTTTTCATAGAACCCGCCAGACCGTTCATCACATCGGCATCGTTTTTAAATATTCCGGTAGTAAATCCGTATGCCAGACCCATGGCGCCTGCTGTAATAAAGAGCATGGCCACCACTCCCTTAATAAGTGGTGAGCTAAGGAAACCTCCATCTTCTCCTCTGAAAAAACCATTTTCCGGAATAATTCCGATTAGCGTGACAGCAAAAATCGCCAGAAATGCGAGAGTTGCCATCAACAGACCTTTCTTTTCAATTTTCGACAACCTTTCAAATGAATTTTCTGCCTCTTCAGTTTCTCCGGTATATTTTCCAAGGCGGGGTTCTACCAGCTTTTCGGTTACAATTGTTCCGGCAAAAGCAATCACAAAAGTTGAAACTACCATAAAATAATAGTTGGCGGTAGGATTTACCTGGTAGGCAGGATCGAGTATCTGGGCACCTTCTTCCGAAAGCCCTGCCAGCAACGGATCGATGGTTCCCAACACCAGATTTGCACTAAAACCGCCTGAAACACCGGCAAATGCGGCTGCCATTCCGGCAATGGGATGCCGCCCAACGGCCAGAAAAATTACACCTGCCATTGGTATTAGCAAAACGTAACCGATATCGGAAGCTACATTGGAAAGAATTCCGGTAAAAACTACCACAAAAGTGAGTAAATGCCGTGGCGAATTCAGAACCAGTAACCGAATGATGGTGTGCACCAATCCGCTTTTTTCGGCAATACCAATTCCCAGCATAGCCACCATTACAATTCCAAGCGGTGCAAATCCGGTGTAATTGTCCACCATTTCCAGTAAAATACGGTGAACTCCTTCCTTTGAAAGAAGGTTAACCGGCCTCACAATCTCTTTGGTTCCGGGGTGAATAACTTCCCAGCCAAGCAAATGGCCGATCAAAGAAAAGACCAGTGCCCCCAGTGCAAACAAGGCAAATAATGTTGCGGGGTGAGGCAAAGCATTGCCGGCGCGTTCGGTCCAGTTTAACAATCGCTGAAAAATTCCCTGAGTTTTTTTCTTTTTTTGTATCATCATCCTGAAGTCAATTCTGTTTGTATTTTAGAAGTTGATTTTATTTCCATTGTATTTTTTCGAAGACTGGTCCTCTGCCAGGCGATGGATAATCCATGGCTACATGCCCCACAAAAAAGAACCCAAGTAATTTTTGACCCGGTTTCAAATTAAGTAAGGGTTGAATATGAGGTAAAAATGGCGGAGTTGCCCAAAAAGCACCCAATCCTGAATCGGTAGCGGAAAGCCACATATTCTGAACAGCCATGGAAACGGCTGCAATTTCTTCCCACTCAGGAATCCGTTCGGCCGCATCGCGCTGCAAAACAATAGCCATTGCAACAGGAACATGTATTAAATTATCTCTGAATCTGATGGCTTTTTGCATGTTTACTTCTTCTCCCTGGGTATGTTTTTCTTCCAGCAAAGCGAAAATCGATTGGGCAAGCTTTTGTTTACTTTCGCCCTGAAAAACAATAAATCGCCACGGCTCTGTATTTTTATGGGTTGGCGCCCAGTTTGCATTTTCAAGCAAATTTAAAATCAACTCCTTGTCCACCTCTTTTTTTGCCAAAAATTTAGGTGGTGTGGCACGCCTGTTTCTAATGATTTCGTTTAAATTCATATCCAATTTCTGTTAAATAAGTCCGTTCGATCTGCCGGTAAGGTTGCAAAGTTTATAAATGATACGGGCAGCCACATTGGCGTCCCATTCGTTGTTTCCGGTTTCACAAACATCGAACCCGATGATTTTCCGTCCGCTTTCCACCACTTTTTTCAGCAGAAAAACAGCCTCTGAAAAATCCAGTCCGCCAGGCACCGGGGTTCCGGTATTCGGACAAAGTTTCGGGTCAAGTCCGTCAATATCAAAACTGATGTAAACCAGTTCGGGCAGTTCTTCCACAATTTCACCGCACTGCACATTCCAGGTTTTCCCATTGAAGCGGTTTTCTTTCAATTCCTGATCGAAAAAAACTGAAACCCGATTTTCTTCGTTTTCTGCCAATTCCATTTCTTCCTCACAGTAATCGCGTATTCCAACCTGCACAAGTTTCGAAACCGAATTTTCTTTCAGTGCATTGTTAAAAATGGAAGCATGAGAAAAAGTGAATCCTTCGTAACTATTTCGTAAATCGAGGTGTGCATCAATCTGCAAAATCCCAAATTCTTCATAATTTTTAGCAAGTGCCCTGATAAATCCGAGCGGAACACTGTGGTCTCCACCAACAATTCCAACCATTTTTCCGGCATCAAGCAACTTTTTCGACTGTTTGAATACCCATTCATTCATTTCACTGCAACCCAAATTCATTTCATCCAGCGCTTTTCGCATCGATAACTCTTCAGAAACATTGCCTCCTTTTTCCAAAAAATCAATATAAGGCCAGGCCAGTTGGCGCAATTCGTCCCGTTTTTTCAAAATTTTCCGATCTCCCGGCTGCATAAAAATTCCCAGTTTCCAGGCTTCTTCCACGTCGGAATCAAACAAATCGAGCTGTGTTGAAGCTTCGCGAATGGCTTCCGTCCCCAAAGCTGTTCCCTCACCGTAGGAAACCGTAACATCCCACGGAACAGGAAGCAAGGCCAGCCGGGCAGTTTCTTTGGTAAATGGCAACCCAATAAAATTCCCGTTTTTCAGTCCCACCCCACTGGGGTTAAATTCCGGTTGATGTGCTGTTCTGTTCATGAAAATTTGTTTATTTTGTGTAACATTAAAAAAAATGGTAACACGTGCGAAAATATCACCATTCGTTTAAAAAACAGTGCGTTTTTACAAGTTAATTTAAAAAATAAACATTAAAATGAGTAAAGTATTAATTATAGGAGCAGGAGGAGTTGGTCGCGTTGTAGCAAGTAAATGTGCCGACAATCCGGATGTTTTTTCAGAAATAATGCTGGCAAGCCGAACCTTGTCGAAGTGTGAAACCATTGCCAAAGAGGTGGGTAAAGGACGGATACAAACCGCACAGGTAAACGCCGACAATGTTCCCGAAGTAGTGGAATTGATCAACAAGTTCAAACCAGAACTGGTAATTAACGTAGCCCTTCCTTACCAGGATCTTCCCATCATGGATGCCTGCCTGGAAACCGGCGTGAATTACCTCGACACGGCAAATTACGAGCCCAAAGACGAAGCCAAATTTGAATACAGTTGGCAGTGGGCTTACCACGATAAATTCAAGGAAAAAGGAATTATGGCCGTTTTGGGTTGCGGGTTCGACCCCGGTGTTACCAGCATTTACACGGCTTATGCTGCCAAACATCATTTCGACGAGCTGCACTACCTCGACATTGTGGACTGCAACGCCGGTGTCCACGGAAAAGCATTTGCCACCAACTTCAACCCCGAAATCAATATACGTGAAATCACTCAGAAAGGGAAATATTGGGAAAACGGGAAATGGATTGAAACCGAGCCGCACGAAATTAAAAAAGTACTGAACTACCCCGAAATCGGGCCACGTGATTCTTATCTCATTTTTCATGAAGAACTGGAATCGCTGGTAAAAAACTTTCCCACCTTGAAACGTGCCCGCTTCTGGATGACTTTCGGCCAGGAATACCTGACGCATTTACGTGTGATTCAAAATATCGGAATGGCTCGAATCGACCCTGTCAAATATAAAGGAGTGGATGTGATTCCGCTGGAATTCCTGAAATATGTTTTACCCGATCCGGGCGAGCTGGGAGAAAACTACAAAGGCGAAACTTCCATTGGTTGCCGTATAAAAGGCATCAAAGATGGAAAAGAAAAAACCTACTACATCTGGAACAACGCCAGTCACGAAATTGCGTACAAAGAAACCGGCACTCAGGCCGTTTCCTACACCACCGGCGTACCCGCCATGCTGGGCGCTATGATGGTACTCACCGGAAAATGGAATGGTAAAGGGGTTTTCAATGTGGAAGAATTCAATCCCGATCCGTTCATGGAAAAAATCGGTGATCACGGTTTACCATGGAATGAAAAGGTGAATATTGATTTGGAATTGTAAATACTTGAAATTTGGACTACTCAAAAATACCTTCTCCGGCTTTTGTGCTCAATGAAAAACTGCTCCGTAAAAACCTGGAGCTCATCGATTGGGTACAAAAAGAAGCCGGAATAGAAATCATCCTGGCTTTTAAGGGATTTGCCATGTGGAGTGCATTTCCGCTGGTTCGTCAGTACCTGAAAGGTGCAACAGCTAGTTCCCTTAACGAAGCGCGGCTTTGTTTCGAAGAAATGAAAACCCGGGCACATGTTTATTCGCCCGTTTATTTTGAAAATGAATTTGAGGAAATGATGGGCTATTCAAGTTCCATTGTTTTTAATTCGTTTAATCAGTTTCACAAATTTTATCCAGAAACTAGAAAGGCCGATCATCCTATTTCCTGCGGAATCCGCGTGAATCCGGAATATTCGGATGTAGAAACCGATTTGTACAATCCGAGTGCGGCTGGTTCACGTTTGGGTGTGGGCAGTGCAGAATTTCCGGATGAACTGCCGGAAGGAATCGAAGGAATCCATTTTCATGTGTTGTGCGAATCCGATTCGTACAGCCTTGAAAAAGTACTGCGAAACCTGGAGCAAAAGTTTGGGAAATACCTGTATCAGGTGAAATGGGTGAATATGGGAGGCGGCCACCTGATGACCCGTGAAGGTTACGACCACCAGCATTTGATTCAGTTGCTCAAAAATTTCAAAAAGAAATACAACGTGCAGGTAATTTTGGAACCCGGCAGTGCCATTGCCTGGGAAACCGGCGTGTTGATTTCCACTGTACAAGATGTGGTGGAACACAAAGGCATTAAAACAGCCATCCTCGATGTTTCGTTTACCGCTCACATGCCCGACACATTGGAAATGCCCTACCGTCCAAAAATTGTCGGAGCATCCGAACCAACGGAAAACAGCAAACATTTTTACCGGCTTGGCGGAGTAAGCTGCCTGGCCGGCGATTTTATGGAAGTTTACGATTTTGGGAAAGAATTAAAACCCGGTGACCTGGTCGTATTTAAAGACATGATTCACTACACTATGGTAAAAACCACCATGTTCAACGGGGTAAACCATCCGGCCATTGCTATTTGGACCGAAGACAACCAATTGAAAATTGTACGGGAGTTTACGTATGAAGATTTTAAGGGGAGATTGTCGTGATAAATCAGACACAAGATTTGGAAAAGCAATTAAAATATTACATTTCAACCTTGATACTTGATACTCATCGTCTTGATACTAAAATCAACTAAAATGAAAAACGAATTTAAAAAACCTCTAATCTCTCTTTTTATTATATTG
>NZ_JAWLCI010000063.1:0-27328 GCF_041687215.1 Mariniphaga sp. | reverse complement strand
GGAGTTCGATGCCGGCTGGTATGGACCCGAAGGCGACGAAACTTCGGATGCGACCACCGTTACGGTTGACCCGGCCCGCTCGTCCGGCCCGCTCGATTTACACCGGGTGATTAAATATGCCGAAAGCAAAGGAATCGGGATAATTGTTTATGTGAACCGCCGTGCTCTGGAAAAACAATTGGATGAAATTCTGCCGCTGTATAAATCGTGGGGAATAAAAGGTGTAAAATACGGATTTGTTCAGGTAGGTTCGCAGGAATGGACCGCCTGGCTGCACGAAGCGGTTAAAAAAGCAGCGGAAAATCAACTCATGGTGGATATTCACGACGAATACCGGCCCACAGGTTTTTCGCGAACTTATCCCAATTTGATGACCCAGGAGGGAATTCGCGGCGACGAGGAAAGTCCTTCCAACGTACACACGCTGATTACCCTGTTTACGCGCATGCTGGCCGGCGCCGGCGACAACACCAATTGTTACTATGCCCCGCGTGTAACTGAAAAAATGGGCGGGCACGCAGCGCAACTGGCCAAGGCGGTGATGTTGTATAGTCCATGGCAGTTTTTGTACTGGTACGACCGCCCGCAGGGTTCGCCCGGCAGGACTGGCGGCGCAGGAAGCTCGGAAGGGTACATTCAAAACCATCCCGAGCTGGAGTTTTTCAAAAACATGCCCACAGTTTGGGACGATACCAAAGTGATTGAAGGCAAAATCGGGGAATATGCCACTATCGCCCGAAAATCAGGCAACGACTGGTTTTTGGGGTCCCTCACCGGAAACACCGGAAAAACCGTTCAGTTCATCCCGGATTTCCTCGACAAGAGTACCAGCTACGAGGCAGTCATTTATTCCCACGACCCCGGTTCGGAATCATCCACCAAAGTAAAAATTGAAACCCGGAAAGTGAATGCCGGTTCGGTTTTGGAATTTGAGGTATCGGAAAATTCGGGTCTGGCGGTGCATTTTCGAAAGATTTTGAACCCAAAAAAATGCAACATATTATAATTTTGCTATAACTACGGTTAATTCTATCTTTCTATATTTTAGCCGGATAAATATTCCAAAAGTTCAGCATTTGCAGCGTTTTTTATCAAGCGCGCTCTTACTGGCCCTACATTATATATCTTATCTATTAAATTTATCTCAGTATTAAAATGTAAATCTTCTAATGTATAAATACCAGCTTCGTTAAGTTTAGTTTTTTGCCAATTTGTTAGAAGTTGCAAGACTTTAATCGGTTTCTTCAACATATTATTCAGTGATTGTGTGAAACTTGCTTCGTCCTCAACAGTATTTGTCAATTCTCTAATTGAATTGTAGGATGAATGATTTTTCCCAAACTCTGGAAATTTTTTTATAGATAAGCTATCAAAAAAATTTTGAGATTCACCATGTGGATTGCTATGCAATGCAATGATACAACCATATTTTACTTCATATCTATTTCCTAATTCAGCTCTAGTTGCTCGGACACTTGTATCAACCTTTCTAATGATTCCTGTATAGGTTAATAGTCTTAAAGATTCTTTGACTGTTTCTGGTGAATCTTTATGTATCCAAAAATAGATTGTTGATTCTTCTTTATTTTTTACTTTTCTACTTGAATTATAATTTGCTATTGCAGGTACGACTACATTTTCTAAAAAGTCTCTACCCCAATCGATAAGCACTTTATGACCTTTGTATTTCTCTCCCAACTCCGTATGTTCTGACCAAATCTGTCCTCTATAAAATTCTTTTATCAGTTGGTTTACTGAAGAAAAATTGAATTTTTGCAAATCTTGAATTGTCTTTAAAAGAATTCGGGGATTACCTCCGCAAGAAAGAGCTAAGGTTATAAAAAGTGAAAAATTATTATCAATAGCATTTTTTATATTAGCCTCGGCTTGATTTAATACGATTTTCTTAAAATAATCGATGTAATCACTTTCTTTTATGTTTCTATCAAGTTTTTTAAATATACAGTCATGAATAGGTTCAAATGATTCTCCAAAATAAGTTACACCTGGATAGATTGCTGCATTACATGTGATGTATGGAGATCTCAGGTCTTTGTATAGACTAAAAAATTGTCTTTGTTGTTCAGGTCGAAAAACATGTGCCGCTTCATCAAAAAAGAAATATATCCTTTCTAAACTATTATCTCTGCAAATATTTTCGATAGCATCCTTTACATCTTCAATATCAGGTAAACGACTTAGATCTATTTTTAAATCTCCTTTATATGAACTTTCAAAGGATTTAACAATATTTTTTAAATCCAATTCAATTTCATCGTTATTATCATTCTCATCATTACTTAATAAACTTGCCGAATGTGTTGAGACGATTAATCCTTTTTTTCTTAATGTATTGAGTAGACCTTTCAACGTTTTTGCAAGCATCCAGTGATAAAACTGAAGTTTATCCGTAGTATTTATTAAAGAGCTTATATTGAATGAAACGAATACAGCAATACAGGTTTTTCTTTCTTTTTCAATGTTTAGTTCGGCAACTCTCATTAAAAAAGATTTACCTGTACCTCTTGAGCCTTCTAATAAACAAGGTTCAGGGGAAAGAAGTGCGGAAATAATATCCATATCGTTTTCATTTATAACTGATAAGGATAAAATGTCCTCTGGTTTAATACTTTCAGTTCTAAGATAAAATGTTGACATAATTTAAACTTTTGGCCCACCAAACAATACTCTAATTGGATCAATATGACTAAGTTGAGCCGATAAAAACTCCATTGTTTCTCTCTCAGTAGTCGGAATTGCATTTAAATATCTACAAGATAAAGTAAACAAAATTATCTCTGAGATTTCAAAAAGTTGTTTGAAAAATTGTTCTATCAGGTCATTGTTATATTTTAAACGTATTCCACTTTTTGTCCAAGTCTCACTGTTACCGTGAACAAATTCAGAAAGTGAACGGTATACAGCTGCTGCTCTTTCATTGTAATCCTCAATGTAACCTGTTAATTCTTCAAAAAATGCATTACAGAATCTCAATGAAAGAACACCGTTGTCCTTATCAATTAGACTTGACCACTTTATGTCGCCCTTCCCTTTCAGCCATTCAGCGTGTTCCAACTTATCAATAGAGAAGTAAGCGACACCTAAGGCCATTTCAAAGGCGAGACGTAATGACGCAAAAGCCTGACGATACAATCCTAATGTTGAGCTAAGAATTGCAGATTCTATTTGTGATGAAGCAGTAGCTAATAATTCTTTTTCATTTTTGTCGGTTAAATGTTCAGAAAAATCATAAATGCAAGTTGCTAAATAATGAGCATTTCCTACGTTATCTAAATAGTTAGTAATTGTTGACAAAAATATTTCTTGAGATTCATCATTTATTTTTTTAAAATATTCTTTAATATCCATAAAAACAGTTTCATTAATATTTAGCTATCAAAAAAGATACTTTCATAAATTTTGTTTGTTAAATTCCCTGAATAAGCTTTATTATCATATTTAGTCTATTTTCATGTTCGGTTTACTTGTTAAACCATATTCCTGTTCTTTAGTAAAACATAAATCCATTATTTTATTTGCGGTAGTTCTGGAAAATTCCTTTTGAAATAATATGGCGGGTGCTCTATTCATTCGGTTTTCGGTTGATATTTTTAGGTTTTAAAACTAAACAATCTTTTGATAATGTGCAACAGGGCTGGAATAAAAAAACTCCTGATCTTTTAATCAAAAGATCAAAACAAAAAAAAGGTTGCCTCGGGAAAAGACAACCTGGGAACAATTTCAAAAAAGGGATAAGAGAGAGTAAAGGTAATTTTGGGAAAAGCAACCATTTTATTTTGAACAGCATTTAAAGAACGAATTTAAAATGACTCTTTTCTTTTACCTGCTACAAATAAAGCTTCAATATATTTCATTGCGTTTAAGACCCTGTTAAAGATTGATTAAATTCCGGTGCAATTATCGCCGGGTTCTTTTGCTACTTCCTTAAATTATTTCGTAACTTTCGAAGCATGAACACGCTGACTCAGGTTTTTGATGATGTTTTGGGGTTGTTTTATCCTCAACTTTGTATCACCTGCGGCGAAAGGCTTATTTCGCAGGAAAAATACCTTTGTATGAAATGCTGGTTCGATTTACCAATCAGCCGGTTTGAGAACGAGAACGAAAACAAAGTGGCACAGCTTTTCTGGGGCAGGGTTCAAATTGAACATGCCACTTCGTATTTCAATTATCGCAAAGGCAGTCGTTATCAGAAACTGATTCATTTTATAAAATACAAAGGATTAAAAGAGCTCGGCCTGGAAACCGGCAGGCGCTTTGGCGATATTTTGGCTGAAGCTGAAAATTTCAATCAGGTTGATACAATTGTTCCGGTGCCGCTGCATCCGAAAAAGCAGAAAAAACGCGGCTTTAATCAAAGTGAATGGATTGCCCGCGGAATTTCGGAAAGTTTGAATAAACCCATGCTGGAAAATAATTTATACCGAAAAATATTCACATCCACCCAAACCCGGAAAAACCGGTTTGAACGCTGGCAAAATGTGGATGGTATTTTTGGCGTTAATAATCCGGAAGAATTTGAAAACCAACACGTATTGATTGTTGATGATGTAGTGACAACAGGATCAACCCTGGAGGCCTGTGCTTATGAATTATTAAAAGTTTCCGGCGTAAAAGTTAGTATTGCCACTCTGGCTTTTGCCGACTTTTAAAAATCATTCAACCTCTTGCTGCTATTTTTGTTCTTTGTTTAGATTGAACGAAAATACAGAAATGGAATTTCAAATTAGTAAATATACTCCCGGGAAAAGGCCCGAAGTTGCCTTGCCAACACATGAGATTTACCGGATTTTGGGAGATGAAGGCATTCGGGAACTGGTGAAGGACCACTACGATTTGCTGGCCCAAAGTGAAATAAAAAACTTATTTCCGCAGGATGCAGCCGGACTGGAAAAGGCGGTAAAAAATGCATCTGATTTTTTCATCCAGATTTGTGGCGGGCCCATGTATTTTAACAAAAACCGTGGCCGTCCCATGATGTACAAACGCCATTTGCCTCATAAAATCACCCCCGAAGCACGCGAAGTCTGGCTCGACTGTTACCGGCAGGCCATTCAGAATCAGAATCTGACTGAAGAAGTTGCCCTTTCGTTTTGGAATTATCTCGATGCTTTTTCGAAATGGATGGTGAATTCCTGATACTATTCAGCGCCCAAAATTGTAATAAGCCGCCAGAGAAATCACATTATTAAACTGGTTATTTTGCCAGTAGTAACTGGTGGTTTCACCCCCTGACTTACCACGAATGGGCAGAACTGACAGGGCAAAACGCAAATCGAGTTTTACCTGGTTGAGCATGTCGAACTGAAATCCTATAAAAGGCTGTAAATCAACATTATTAAATGGATGTAAATCCTCTTCAGGAAATTTTCCGTACTCGTTATATTCCATTGCATGTATGAGGTAACCAGCTGAAATTCCAGCTATTACAGCACCTCTGTCGTTGGTTCGAAAACCCATAAATATTGGTACATCAACATAACCTAATCGCATTATGTACTTTCTGGGATCAGGGTCATTTTCTTTAATCTTTTTTCTTGATCCTTTTTGGGAATACTTGATCTCAATGCCGGAAAAGATTGCTGGGGCTATATCGGTTTGCACAAAAAATCCTGCTAATATACCAGGCTTATGATACCCGGTAACATTGGTTCCGTAAACCGATACTCCTTCCACTTGTGTGGCATTAAAACCCGCCAGAAATCCGCCTTCAAATCGTTGTGCAGTTGCCCAGTTTGCCAGGAATAATATGGCTACCGGAATAAATAATTTCTTTGTCATTTTATCTGAAGTTTTCAAGTTTCGTTTTTAACAGTTCAACTCCTTTGCCTGCTTTTTCTTCAATGTATTCCACATGTTCCAAATATACGTTCGGTTTATGCGGATCAATCACAAAAACCGGAGTTCCCTGCCTGATGTAATGCAACAGGCCGGCAGCCGGGTAAACCACCAGCGAAGTGCCCACTACCACAAAAATATCTGCCGTTTCTGCTATTTCAGCTGCGCGCTCAATTTCGGTAACCATTTCGCCAAACCATACGATGTGGGGCCGCAACTGACTTCCTTTCTCGCAGGTGTCGCCCATTTTCAATTCCCGGTTTTTCAGCGTGTAAACCAGGTTCGGATCAGCCGTACTTCGGGCTTTGCGCAACTCGCCGTGCAGGTGCAAAACTTTAGTGCTTCCGGCCTGCTCATGCAAATCGTCCACATTTTGAGTGATGACCTCCACATCGAACCAGTTTTCCAAATCGGCAATTCCCAGGTGACCGGCATTGGGCTTGGCTTCCCAAAGTTGTTTGCGGCGCTCGTTATAAAACCGAAGTACCAGTTCCGGGCTTTTTTGCCACGCTTCCGGACTGGCCACTTCGGTAACATCGTATTGCTCCCAAAGTCCGCCCATATCGCGGAAAGTTTTCAGTCCGCTTTCCTGACTGATTCCGGCACCCGAAAGTATCACCAGCTTTTTCTTCATTGTTAAAAAGTTTCCGGCTTAAAGATAAAGGAAATATGATAAAAAGATTAAATTGGAAAAATCCGATTTTTTCTTCTTTTCTAAACTATTGGGAATTAATATCATTTGGATAAATTTGTAGAGAATAAAAATGAAAGACAATAATGATTCGAACAATAATTAAAGCTCAAAAAAATTACCTCACAATTCGATTGCCCAACGAATATATTGGAAAACAATTGGAAGTAATTGCTTTTATGCTGGATGAAGAAACTGAGAAAAAACACTCAAAAAAGAAAGATGTTACCTTTGATGCTGTAAGTGTTGATACCCGGGGATTTAAATTCAATAGAAGCGAGGCAAATGAACGATAAGGTATTTTTTGATACCAATATTTTGGTTTATTCCTATTCTTTCACGGAATTGGAAAAATAAAAAATTTCCCGGAAACTTATCGAAGAAACAGACTCATAGTATAAGCACACAGGTGCTTCAGGAACTTGTAAATACACTTACGAAGAAATTTGGAAAAACCTGGAAAGAGGCAAATGAAGTTGTGATTGAATCAGGTAAAAATAACAAGGTGTTTTCCAATGAAAGTAAAACAATAAGTGATGCCTGTTTAATAGCTGAAAAATACCAATATTCATTTTATGATTCGCTTATCATCTCATCTGCTTTATCCTGTAACTGCAAAACGCTTTTTAGTGAGGATTTGCAAAATGGTCAAGTTATTGAAGACAATCTAAAAATTGTTAATCCGTTTCTTTAGTTAGACTTTTTTCCCTCGTTTCCTCCACCCAAAATACCTACATTTGTACCCGTGATTGATCATTCTACCATACAACGAATACTGGATGCGGCGGACATTACCGACGTGGTTTCCGAATTTGTAACCCTGCGGCGGCGCGGAGTTAACATGCTGGGTTTGTGCCCGTTTCATAACGAAAAAACCCCGTCGTTTACCGTTTCGCCTGCCAAAGGCATTTTTAAATGTTTTGGCTGCGGAAAAGGCGGTAACTCGGTGAATTTCATTATGGAACACGAGAGCCTGAGCTACCCCGAAGCGCTGAAATGGCTGGCTCGTAAGTACAGTATTGATGTGGTGGAAGAGGAGGAAACCGAAGAGCAAAAACAACTGAAAGACGAACGCGAAAGCCTGATGATTGTGTCGGCTTTTGCGCAAAAATATTTTACCCGCAACCTGTGGGAAGAAAACGAAGGCCGCACCATTGGCCTGAGCTATTTCCGCGAGCGCAGTTTCCGCGACGACGTTCTGAAAAAATTTGAAGTGGGCTACTCACCCGACGGAAAAGCGCCGTTTACCGAAGCTGCCCAAAAACAAGGTTATAAAATGGAGTTCCTCGAAAAAACCGGGCTTTCCATAAAACGCGATGACTGGGTGCGCGACCGGTTTGCAGGTCGGGTGATGTTTCCCATTCACAACCTGGCCGGGCGTGTGATTGCTTTTGGCGGCCGTATTTTGAAAGACGATCCGAAAGCGGCCAAGTACCTCAACTCGCCCGAGTCGGAAATTTACCACAAAAGCAAAGTTTTGTACGGTATTTTTCAGGCCAAACGCGAAATTGCCCGTACTGAAAAATGTTACCTGGTGGAAGGTTACACCGATGTACTTTCCATGCACCAGGCGGGCATTGAAAACGTGGTGGCTTCGTCGGGAACGGCGCTTACTTCTGAGCAAATTAGGCTGGTAAAGCGGTTTACACCCAACATCACCATTATTTACGACGGCGATGCAGCCGGCATCAAAGCTTCACTGCGCGGAATTGACCTGGTGCTGGAAGAAGGCATGAACGTGAAAGTGTTGCTCCTGCCCGACGGAGAAGACCCCGATTCGTTTGCAAAGGAAAAAGGCGCCAGCGGTTTCCGCGAATACATTGATGAAAATGAAACCGATTTTATTCAGTTTAAAACCCGTTTGCTGCTGAAAGATGCCGAAAAAGATCCGGTAGCAAAGGCTCGGTTGATTTCGGAAGTTATTCGTTCGGTTGCTGTAATTCCGGATACGATTACCCGCTCGGTTTACATTAAGGAATGCAGCAAATTGCTGGATGTGAATGAAGAAATTCTATATACTGAAGTCAGAAAACAAAAGCATAAACAGAATGACGAGTTTCGGAAAAAGGAGATGCGGGAACGCCGGGATGTTCAACCCAACTTTTTTGAAGAACCGCAGCAAAAACAACCTGTAGAAATTAAACCAACCGAGTTTCTGATAGAAGAACTTGAATTTTTGCGTTTTCTTTTAAAACATTGCAACACCGTTATTTTTGAGGAAGAAGGGGAGAACCCCAACGAAATAGTTGAAGTGAAGGTCAGCGAATACATGATAGATGAGTTGGAAAACGACGATTTGGTGCCTGAAAATCCGCTGTTCCGGAAAATCTTTTACGAGGTGAAAGAAAACCTGGACAATGAAAATTTTGATCCCTGGAAATATTTCATTTACCACGCCAACTCGGATGTGAGCAAGCTGGCTACCGATTTGCTTTCAGAAAAATTTATTGAAAGCAAACGTTGGACAAAAGCAGGTGCATTTACTGAAAAAGAAGAAGAAATACTCGATTACCTTGTGCCGCGGATTGTTTATGAATACAAACTTATGCGGATTAAACTGATGATGGCCGAAATTGAATTAGCCATTGACAGCGCTTCCAAAGAAAATAATTTCGATCGTATTATTGAAGAGCAATCGAAATACATGAACCTGAAACGGGTGGAGAAATATTTGTCGGAAAAGCTTGGCAGCCGGGCGATAAACTAATTGGAATGAGAACTATCAATATTGAAGACAGAGCAGAAATCGAAAAAATCATAAAATTGTGCAAAACATGTTATGTGGCTATGTCGGAAAATGATTCGCCGTACGTTTTGCCCATGAATTTTGCGCTGGATGGCGATGCGGTGATTCTCCACTCCGACCAAAGCGGCCGCATGTGGAAAACGCTGCATAAAAACCCGAAGGTTTGCATCAACTGGACTCAGGGCGAAGATTTGGCCTGGCAGGATGTGCGCGTGGGCTGCAGCTACCGGGTAAAATCAGTGTCTGTACTCGTGGAAGGGAAAGTTGAAATTATTGACGATTACAACGAAAAAGAACGTTGCCTGCATTTGTTAATGGCCCAGTACAGCGACCGAAAATTTAAATTCAATGCACCGGCTGTAAAAAATGTGGGAATCATAAAGGTGCACATCGAAAAAATTTCGGCCAAAGAATTTGGCGCGAAAGCTGTGACTCCCTGGAATCGTTGAGTTTGTGAGTCATAGTTGGCAGTTGGTTTCACCTTAAAGCGGTAGCCTGCAACCAAATTTAAAACCAGTTTTAATTGTGTTGTTCCTCAAGCATGGCCTCATATTTATCCATTTTTTTCAACCGGTAATATAAGTTTTTAAGCGATTCTATGGTAGTTTCTTCTTCGGAATCAAGTTCATGGCACTTCTCCATAAATGGCAGCGATTTCTCCCACCAGTCGTTTGCTTTTTTGAGTTCCCGCTCGTAAGTTTCATTGTCATTGGCCGGAACTTTTCCTGCAACTTCCCATTGTTGAACGCCTTTGTTGTAGTAAAAAACACCGATATTGTACCAGGCCATAAACAATTCCGGATCAATATCAATTGCCTTTTGATAAACTTTTAAAGCTTTTTCATCTTCGTCAGTTTCTTCATATAACCTGCCCATGGCAAGAAAAAATGTAGCGTTGGAAGGGTCTTTCTCAATGGCCATATTGAGATATTCCAAGGCTTCCGCTCTTCGTTCGAGGTTTATGTATGTTTGTATCATACTGGCAAGAACATCCATGTCAGCAGGATATTTCTCAAACCCCTGTTTTAAAACCTTCAATGCGGCAAGAGTGTCTTTCTTTTGTTCATAAACCCCCGCAATAACGGGAAATATTTTTGCTCCGTTATAACCATGTCGCGCCGCTTCTGAAAAATACTCAATTGCTTTATCGAAATTTTCGGCTTTTAATGCTGCAAGCCCCGCATTGTATATAATTGCGGTATCTATGACATTTGGGTTATCATCTTTGAATATTGGTATATCATTGATTGCCAGTATTTGCTCAAAAGAATTTAAAGCCAGATCAAATTTTTCATTGTTAAATGCTTCAACTGCCTGATTTGTAAAATCGTTGGAAAGCAGCGTCAATTTGACTTTGATGCTGTTTGTAAACCTTCCTTTTTCATCCAGTTCAAGTGCCCTTTGGTAAGATTTAAGCGCTTCATCCAAAGGGTTTTCTACTAACTTTTTAATACTTAGTTTTTCAGAATGATAAAATGCCTGGTAAATTTCTCCCCTGACTTCCCATGTTCGCGGCCATAAAAGGGTTTTTTCCGCTTTTTCCTGGTTTGGGTTGGCAGCCTCTTCTATTGTTGTCAAAGCTTCATCCAATTTTCCTGCTTCTTTCAGATTTTGAGAACTGGTAACCTTTGTTCTGGGAGAACAACCAGACAGAATTATAAAAAATAAAAGGCTTAGAAGAATTATTGGTTTTTTCATTTTTTAAGATTTTGGAATGAAATTATAAAAAAGGTCGTTCTTACGTTTATTTCTGTAATTCAAATTTTACACGAAGCCTCACAGTTTTTCCTTTCAATTCAGGCACTTCAATTGCCGGAGAAGACTTTGCTACTCTTTTAACCTCTTCTTTTAGAAGTGAAAATAACTCGGAACTGTCTTTTTCGCCGGTTTCGGTGGGAGTATCCTCAATCTTGGCGGCCTCATTTCCTGTTCTCTTTTTTTTCGTACTGTAGCCAACAACAACAACTTCATCAATGGGAACAATATTTACCGCAGGCCGCTTTTCATAGAAGTAAGTAATTTTTCCATCGTGTTCAACCACAGCCCAAATATCAACAGTTCCCTGTACGTTGTTTTTCTGTGCCTCAACCGGGTATTTAATTTTGTTGGCAATAAATTTCCGTAACTCCAACTCAGATGTTATTGAATTTGTCTCTGCTTTTTGTTTGGATGTGATAACAATCACCCCGTTTTTTCCTTTTTCGCCATAAAGTTCTGTGGCTGATTCTCCTTTCAGGACATCAATTTTTTCAATGTTTTCAGGATTAACATCGTCAATGTTTGCTACTTCTTTGCCATCCAATATGAAAAGAGGAAATTCACTTCCGGGAGCCGATCTTAGCCTCATTTTTGAGGCATTCTGATTTGATTCCAGCTTTGAGTTATCAATTTTTCCCTGCAGGGACTTGCGCCCCCCTTCTTTGGTATAAATCAGAATTACGCCGTTTTTGCCTTTTTCGCCGAAGTGCTGCGTACCTGATTCTCCTTTCAAAACGTCGATACTTTTAATATCGTCGGGATTCAGGTCATCCATGCTTCCCTTAAATTCTTCTCCGTCAATAATATACAGTGGTTTTTCAACCGAAAGATTTTGAGTTGTCCGACTCATTCTTACAGGATAACCTTTCAAAGTAAATTCAACCGGAACGGTGTAATTTACATCAACCGGTTTTCCATCTTTTTTACCGGGTTTCCAGTCGGGCATTGAACTGACCACCCTGACGGCCTCCTTGTCCATGGGCGGATGTAACCCACGGGCAATTCTGGCATCAGTTACTTTGCCCTCTTTTGTAATTTTGAAGGTTACATAAGCACGTCCCCGAATTCCGCTCTCTTTTTCACTTTCCGGGTACCTGGTATTGCTGGCAATGTATTGTTTTAAAGCTGCTTCCCCACTCGGAAATTCTGGCATCTCTTCCAAATCCTTGATTTCTTCCTTTGGAACCGGCCGGACATTTTGCGCATTGTCATTCAAATATTGGTACGACTTCGAAATTGTGGATATCAAAATCACACCATTTTTGCCTTTGCTTCCATAAAGCGCAGTGGCAGAAATATCTTTCAGCACGTCAATGCTTTCAATATCCTGGGGTGGAATCTGGTTTATTTCTTTCGTAATTTTTCCGTCAACAACATACAGTGGTTCCGTTGTAGTGTTGATTGCAGCAGAGTTGAAAATAACGCTTGCTTTATAGCCTGTTTGGTCAGGTTCTAAATGTAACGGGACTTTTTCTGTTTTTTCCGCTGAAACGATAGTATCTATTTGCATTTCAGTCTGTATTTCTAAGGTTTCATAATGTTGCTGAATGAATTCAGTTTTTACTTCACGGTTCGAAAGTCCCATCACCAAAACGGCCAGCAGCGGCAGAAGTACAAGTTGTTTCAGCAGGGCAAATTTGTTTTCAGTTTTCTTTTTCATCATGATGATTCGGTTTTTAAGTTGCGATCCGTTTAACGCAGTTAAAAATGGCGCCACGCCTTTTTTGTCGACCAGGGCAACCATGGCCAGTTGGTAGGATTGCGGATCGTTGGTTTTTACAATTTCATGGTCGGTTTTGTATTCCAGGTTGTTTTTTACAGCGTCTTTTATCAGCCAGGCAAACGGATTGAACCATTGCAGCAAAAAAAGAAGTTCGGTAGCCAGAATATCCAGCGTGTGTTTTTCTTTTACGTGAATGTTTTCGTGGGCCACTATTATTTCAAGGTTGGGGCTGTTTAATGTTTTCTCTGAAAGCACAATTTTATTGAAAAATGAAAATGGATGAATGTCTTTTTTGGTAACGTGCACCTGGCAGCCAAAAAGATTTTTTACACTGCTTTTTTGTACCATTCGAATAGCATTAAAATGGCCTGCCAGCAAATGAAGCAGGAATCCGGCAATTCCCAAAATATAAAGCCCGAACAAATAGTGAGGCCAAAGTTCAGGAGCTTCAGAATAAGTCTCGGTTACAACAGCAGCCTGGCTCAGAAAGGCAAAACTGTTTGCATCGGTCGCCGGAGCTTCAATATATTTTACCGTGGTAAATGTAATGAGCGGAATGATAAAACTCAGCGCCAGCGAAACCGGCAGGTAAATGCGGTTGAATAGAAACTGTTTCCGGTTTTGAAACAGCGCCAGGTAAGCGATGTAAAATGCTCCGGCTGCCAATGCCGCTTTCCCGATATAAATGAGGTAACTTTCCATTACTTTTTGTCTTGAATCATTTTTATCAGTTCATCCAGCTCTTCGGGCGAAAGGCCTTTTTCTTTTACGAAAAACGCCACTGCACTTTTGTACGAATTGTCGAAATAATCGCTCACCACCTGTTTCATAAACGAGCGGCGGTACTCTTCTTTTGAAAGCAACGGAAAATATTGATACGTATTTCCGTACTGAATGTAGCCTACAATGCCTTTTTCCTGCAGCAGCCGAACCAGCGACGAAACCGTGTTGTAGTGTGGTTTTGGGTCGTCATATTCTTCAATAATATCTTTTACGAACGCTTTTTTTAGCCGCCAGAGGATTTTCATTACCTCTTCTTCCTTTCGTGTAAGTTTTTTCATTTTGCAAGATTTAAAACACAAACATGTTATTTATGAACGTCATCCTGTCCGCCAACTGGCGGATTCAGCATCTATTCGATGAGATTCCGAAACGAGTTCGGAATGACAGATTCACACAACAAATATAAAACTGATTTTTCAGTTACGCAACTATTTTTTCAGTTTTTTAACTGAATTTTCAGTTGTAATCAATTCAAACGTTAATAAAAAGCAATAAAAAATTATGTGTTGTTGTTTCCTTGTTTCTTTCTCATTCTGATTCTTTGCAGTTCTTCAATATCCAGCTTGTCTTTAGGACGTGGTGATGAAATTTTACTGTTAATCAAGTCGTTGAAGCTTAATACGTGGTAATATAATTCTTCCTTTTCAACTTTTTCACTATCCGAAAGTGCTTCATCGAAAGTCTTCCCGGGATTAAAGTTAGTGATTAATTCAAGTTCAAAAACAGGGCTTATTTTTATTGAAATATTTTGTTGTTTTTTTAAAACCTGATCAGGAATTTCGTGGATGTCGTAACCTAAATTTTGTAAAGTTTTTATCAGGTTTTGCATGTTTTCGGAAGTAACGTTTATCCAAAAGTCTATATCGGCCGAATGACGTTGATAACCATGGAAATTAACAGCTCCTCCGCCAACAAGAATCATTTTGAGATTATTTTTGTGGGCAATTTCAATAAATTTTTTAACTCTGTCAGGAAAATATTCCAACATACTTATTCAATGATAAAGTTTTTTTTAAAACTGTTAGGGTGTTGTTTCGATGTTTTAAAAAACTGCATTTCTCTTACCATCTCCAGAAAAAACATCAGCCGTTCATGTGGAGTGCGGTTCAGTGCTTCCTGCATTCTGCGCTCATTGGCCTCTTCTTTGGTTTCAAAGCGTAAACTGTTTTCAGGTTCCATAACTTTTTGTTATTTCTGTAAAAGTAATGATTCTGTTGTTTTAAAAGTAGAATTTACAAAGCATATTCACATTAACGGGCTCACCAAATGCGCCACTGATTCCCGAAGCTTGAAGTGCCATTTTCGTTGTCGCCATTCATCCAGTTTTATTTCGCGGCTGTTTTTTAAATCGGTTTTAAACTGCATTTCCAGTTCGGAAGTAAAACCTTCGTCGTAAATAAATGCATTTACTTCGAAATTTGTTTCCAGGCTTCGGAAATCGAGGTTGGTAGTACCAACGGTTGAAAACACTTCATCTACAATTATATATTTACTGTGTATAAATCCGTTTTGATAGAAAAAAACACGCACACCCGCTTCCAGT
Organism: Mariniphaga sp.; assembly: GCF_041687215.1. Lineage (NCBI taxonomy): Bacteria > Pseudomonadati > Bacteroidota > Bacteroidia > Marinilabiliales > Prolixibacteraceae > Mariniphaga > Mariniphaga sp. The sequence continues at coordinate 12,225 of NZ_JAWLCI010000063.1, read as the reverse complement.
AGTTCTTCAATATAAGAAAATGAACTCCAGTGTGGAATAACAGAATCCGATTTTTCGGGCATTAAAATGCGAACATCCACATTACTAAGCGCCGCTGTTTTTAATGCATAAATAATTTCGAGGGGTGGCATTAAATAGGGAGTTGCAATAAAAATTTGGGATTGAGCACCAGAAATGGCTGCAAAAAATGCCTGGCCAATGCTGTCCCAGTCAGAATCTGGTCCGCTGGCTGAAATTTGAACAGGAGTTTCGCGAGTTTCGCTAAGTGGAGGAAAATATTTTTTACCGGTTAAATTCTCCTGTATCACAAAATACCAGTCGGCTGCAAAAACCACCTGCAAACAATTCACTGCATCCCCTTCAATTTGCAGGTGAGTGTCGCGCCAGGGTCCAATTTCTTTTACTCCTTTTAAATAGCGGTCGGCAAAATTAATTCCTCCGGTGAATCCGATTTTTCCGTCAACCACCACAATTTTACGGTGATTGCGGTAGTTTACCCGCGAGGTAAGTCTTGGAAACCTGACTTCCATAAATGAATATATTTCGATTCTGTTTTGCCGGAGCCTGTTTAAAAATTTTTGTTTTAATCCCCAGCTACCCACATCATCAACAATGATTCGGATTTCAACGCCCTCGTTGCTTTTTTTTATGAGAAGGTCTGTTAACTGATTACCTATTTTGTCGTCTTCCAGAATGTAATATTCCAGATGGATATGGTGACGGGCATTTTCTATGGCTGAAAAAATAGCCTCAAAGGTTTCTTTGGCATTGTTCAAAATTTTGAGTTTGTTTCCGGTGGTTAGCAATGCCGAAGAATTTTTTAGCAGTAACCGAACAATGTTTTCTTTTTCGCGGACTTTTGGAGACAGTTTTTGAAGCGACTGTTCAAACTGCCGTAACTGCCTGAAGGAAAGCTGGCGATATCGGTTCAGACTTTTTAATCCTTTGCGCGAAAAAAGCTTCTTTTTGCGGTACTCCTGACCGAAAAAAAGATAAAATACCACACCGAAAACCGGAAGAAGAATGAGCGCCAGCACCCAGGCTGCCGTTTTAAACGGAGAGCGCCTTTCCAAAATAATCATTATGGCAACCGGAATAGCAGTTACCAGAAAGATTAAAGAAAAAACCGACCAAAAATCAAGTCCCAAACGCATAATTCAATTTGCATTTTGATATTTTCGTGTTAAAATTCATAAAAAAACATTGTATAAACAATTTTGGAATGAAATTCGTATTAAAAAGTGTTTGGAAATAATGGAAAGAACGATGAAACAAATAATTCTAATAGTTATTGCATTTCTTTTTGTACTGGCATGTTCAACCCAAAAGGGTGTTGTTAAAATTGAAGAAAACAAAGATGAAATGGTTGCAGTTGAAGATTCAATTGAATATCAGTTGGAAACCTTCGATTCAAAGTTTGAAACATGGTATGCCTTGCATAATAATCCTTCGCAATACCGTTCGCAGCAGTATTACGAAAACTGGAACCGCCAGTATGTAAATGCCTGGAACTACAATGCCACACAGCCGGGAAAAAGTTCGTTTTTTGAACCTATTGTAGGTTACGAGCCCAATATTGATTATGGTTTTGAGCTGAACCACAGATTGTTTTATTATTTTATGTATGTTGAACGGGTGTTGAAAATTGAAATAATGCCAGGCGGACCCCAAAGTATTTCCTTTTAGTGGTCATGGATAAAAACTTTAAGCCAGTCGTTTTCCAGCAACTCACTTTTTGAAATTTTTCCCTGAATCTTCGGCGCTGAAATACCGTTGTAAAAGAATTTATTGCCGATAAAAACATGCGCTTCATCCCACAGGTTTTGCCGGATAAAACTTTCCAGCAACTGTTTCCCGCCTTCAACAATAACTGATATAATTTTAAGGTGGTATAATGCTTCAAGAATTTGAGCAGGAATTTCGCGTTCAAAATCAATTTTTATCCACTCAGTTTTATTGTTGGTTTCATTTTTTTTTTCGTTGAAAACCAGTGTTTTCGAAGTTTCATCAAACAAATTAAGGGCAGGGGAGAGCCGCAGGTTTTTATCTAAAACCACACGCACCGGATTGTTTCCCGCCCAGTGACGAACAGTTAACGAAGGATTGTCTTTTTCGGCGGTATTTGTTCCCACCAGAACAGCGCCCTCCTCAGAGCGGATTTTATGTACGAGCCGAAGCGCCAAATCGCCTGTAATCCAGGTAGGTTGGCCAAAATTTTCGCGATTCCTGTCAATATCGATAAATCCATCAAGCGTTTGTGCCCATTTTAAAATAACGAATGGCCGTTTTTTCTCGTGAAAAGTGAAAAAGCGTTTATTCAGTTCCCTGCATTCTTTTTCCAGAATCCCAACTTCCACCTCAATTCCAGCTTTTCGGAGTTTTTCTATTCCTTTTCCAGCCACTTCTGAAAAAGGGTCGATGGTGCCAATTACCACTTTGGGAATCTGTTTTTCCACAATCAAATCGGAACAGGGTGGTGTTAACCCAAAATGCGCACAAGGTTCCAGCGAAACGTAAAGCGTACTTTCTTTCAGAAGCTCAGGTTGCGAAACAGCATGGATGGCATTCACCTCGGCATGTGCCTCTCCGTATTTCTGATGAAATCCTTCGCCAATTATTTTTTCCTGGCAAACAATTACGCAGCCCACCATCGGATTGGGCGCCACGCTGCCTGCGCCCAACCTGGCCAGTTCAATACAGCGGCTCATGTATTTTTCATTCATTTCCATTTGCAGGGAAAAAGTATCTTTACCCTGCCAAAAGTAACACAATGAAGGCGACTATTCAATACGTTCAAAAAGAATTAAACGGTTTGTATCCTGAAACTGAAGTAAAGGCATTTACCCGTTTGATTCTGGAACATGTTTGCGGACTGGATTACACCGCGCAGGTGCTAATGCGGGAAAGTGAGCTCAATGCAAATTGCAAAAGGTTAATTTCAGAAATTGTAAAAAGATTAAAAGAACATGAACCCATTCAGTATATTTTGGGTGAAACCGAATTTTTTGGGTTGAAACTGAAAGTAAATCCGGCAGTGCTTATTCCACGTCCGGAAACTGAGGAATTGTTGAACTGGATTTCGGAAACCAGCTTGCAACCCGGATCTTTTGTAATTGATATTGGAACTGGCAGCGGGTGCATTGCGCTGGGATTGAAAAAACTGATTCCCGAATCGCGTGTTTTAGCTGTTGATTATTCTGAAGAAACCCTTGCAACAGCGCGGGAAAATGCAACAATAAACAACCTGGATGTGAATTTTTTTCAGGCTGATATTTTGAGGTGGGAAGATTATGAATGGGAAAATTTTGATCTGATAGTCAGCAATCCGCCTTATGTTCGGGAATCGGAAAAGCTGGCGATGCTTCCGAACGTGTTAAAGTTCGAGCCGGGAAAAGCGCTTTTTGTTTCCGATGCTGACCCGTTACTTTTTTACCGGAGAATTGCTGAATTTGCCCAAAAATATCTGGAAAAAAACGGATGGTTGTTTTTCGAAATCAATGAAAACCTGGGTAAAGAAACCATGCAGTTGCTTGAAAAGTTTGGTTTCAGGGAAATTGTCATTAAAAAAGATTTGTTTGGAAAAGAGCGGATGATTCGTTGCCGGAAGTAATATTTTTTCAGAAAGATTAAGGAATTCCCGAAAACTTTGGCATTTTTACAACACTGAAAAAAGTGAATTTTTAAATACGGACGTGAGAAAACTGTTAAAATTTATCGCATTAAGTTTGAATTTGCTGGCCGTTTTGGCGCTTTTAATTGCCTACTTTTCAGGCTATATTTCACCTGAAAAATGGTGGATTCCTTCTTTTTTCGGACTTGCTTACCCGGTTATTTTGGGTATAAACCTGTTTTTTGTAGTTTTCTGGTTAATTCTTAGTCCGCGCTATATTTTGTTTTCTTTACTAATCATTCTAGCAGGTTGGGGAGTACTTAGCCGGTATGTACAAATTCAGGGAAAATCTATTGAAAGAGGCGATATTAAAATATTATCTTTTAATGTTCACCATTTCAGAGGAAACGGAAAACTTTCATCTGATGAAACGGCAGATGAAATTACCCGTTTTTTAAAGGAACAGCGCCCTGATATTATTTGCCTGCAGGAAGCAAGACTCAGGCAGAACAATATTTTCAATCTGGCCAAAACCGTTGAGAGCCTTGATTTTATAAACCACTACCAGTTTGCCCGCACCAGCAGCACTTTTGGTTCTGTAACATTTACACGCTTCCCCATTGTTAATATGGATGAAATTCGGTTTGAAAATTCCCGGAACATCACCATTTATACTGACATACTGATTGGAACCGATACAGTAAGGGTTTTTAATGTGCATTTACATTCTTACGGGATTGACCCCAAAAATTATTCAATAATCGATTCGGGGGTTACCACAGAAGAAGATTTGAAGGAAGCACGGGAAATGGGTTCGAAACTGAAAAGAGGATTTGAAATGCGGGCCAGACAGGTGGAAACTATCCGGAAAATAATGGATGAAACACCTTACCCGATAATTGTTTGCGGCGATTTGAACGAAACTCCAACCTCGTTTGCCTACCAGCAGTTGCGCGATGGTTTAAAAGATGCGTTTGTTGGCTCGGGAAAAGGAGTTGGCCGCACATTTGTCAATAAATTACCAGCTTTGCGCATCGACTATATTTTTCACAGCCCTGTTTTTGACTCGTATAATTTTAAAACACACGATTTTCTCCATTCCGACCACTTGCCGGTCTCAACAGAATTAGTTAGAATACCGTATTAAAAACGGACGCAACTTTTTTGCTTCATTGTGAATCATGTACTTACAGATTTGAATTTTTAATAGTTATTGCGATGAAAATAATCCAAAACCTTATGATTGCCGGCCTGGTAATTTTTTTGTCAGGTTATTTTTCTTCCTGTCAAAAAGATGAGGATTATGAATACTTTCTCATTCAGGTTGACAGCGTTTCAATTCCTGAAACCATTTTGGCAAACCAATCTTTTGAGTTGGAATTTTTTGGTTATATCGGATATAACGGATGTTACAGTTTCAGTGAATTTGTTTCGGAAAAACAAAACAAAACAATCCTGGTCGAAGCTCAGGGAAAACTGAATGTAAAATCAACTATTTGTTCGGATGTAATGGTTGGTTTAAACGGTGAGAAATTAAGTTTACTGCTTAAAGAAACCGGTAATTACAACCTCAAAATAAAACAACCTGACGGAACATTTCTGGAACGGCAGATTCTTGTTGAATAGGTTAATCTTCTGAAAGGATATTTAGCGCCGCAATTTTATCTTTTTTCAATTGCTCCGTCAGCGCATCCACGCTGCTGAATTTTTCCTCGTTTCTGATTTTTCCGGCAAAAACCAGCGTAATTTCTTTGTTGTAAATATCGCCCGAAAAATCAAAAATATGCACTTCGATGCTGCGATTATCGGCATTTTTATTAAATGTAGGCCGGGAACCGATATTCAGCATTCCACCGTATTTTTTTCCTGAAAGTAACACCTCCACAGCATAAACTCCGTAGCCGGGAATTAATTTATGAGGATCGGAAGCTTCAATATTAGCTGTGGGAAATCCCAGTTTCCGGCCAACGCGCTCGCCTTCCACCACTGTTCCGTGCAAGGTAAACCGGTATCCCAGAAATTTATTGGCCAGTGCAACGTCACCCTTCTCCAGCGCTTCCCTTATATGAGTAGAACTTACATGCGCTTCATCAACCAATAAAACTTCCAGCTTTTCAATTTCGAAACCGAATTTATCTGCGCAGTTTTGTAAATATTCGAAACCACCCTCCCGGTTTTTTCCAAACCGATGGTCGTACCCAACAACCAGACAATGTGTGTTCATTTTTTTCACCAGAATTTGCTCCACAAACTCTGAATAAGTGAGTTGCGAAAATTCTTTGGTAAAGGGGAAAATAATGAGGTGATCGATTCCTGACCGGGCAAACAGTTCTTTTTTTTCTTCCAGTGTAGTTAAAAGTCTCAGGTTGGTTTCGTCAGGCGCAATTACCAATCTTGGATGCGGGTAAAATGTAAATACCACAGATTCACCCCCGTGGCTCCGTGCAAAGTCAATCAAACGGTTAAGCACTTTCTGATGCCCCAGATGTAATCCATCGAATGTGCCAATGGTTACCACCGGTTTATGTGCTTTAAAACTGTTTATTTCGGTATGTATTTTCACTATAATAAATTGACGGGCAACGAACATAAAGTTTTTTCCTGAATTATCTGGTAACTCATGCCGGAAAATTTGCCCGGCATGCTATTCATTAAATATTGTTATTTTCCTGAAATCTTATTTTTCAAACAGGGGAAATTGTTAATTTTACGGCCTTTAATTAAAAAATTACGATGAACTTCAGCAAATTACTCATAGCAGGAATTATTGCGGGATTGCTGGTTGCCAGTTGCAGCAAAAAAGAAGATAAATTTTCGGTGAGCGGAAAAATTACCCACGCAGAGGGTCAGACGTTGTATCTTGAAGAACTTCAGGTAGCCTCAACAAAATTTGTAGATTCGGTAAAAATTAATAAAAACGGCGAATTTGAATTTACAGGAAAAACCAGTATTCCAACCTATTATTTGTTAAAATTTTCAGAGAATAAATTTATTACCCTGCTTATTGATTCGGTTGAACAAGTTATGGTGGAGGCAGATGCTGCCAATTTCGAACGAAGTTACCGGGTTGAAGGTTCAATGGGCTCGCTTCTTGTAAAAAACCTGAATGATCAGCTTTTAGAAACCCGCCGAAAACTGGATTCAATACAGTCGTTAAATAATTTGTACCACGGAAATCCGGATTATGAGCAAATGAGGGTTGAATGGGATGCTGCCTACGATTCGGTCAAACAGGCACAAACTGAATTTTCTACGCAGTTCGTTATGAACAATCCTTTTTCAATGGCCAGTGTTTTGGCATTATATCAAAAATTCGACGATCAGGAATATATTATAAAAGACTTGCACACCATGCGTGTTGCCGCTTCGGCCTTAAATACCATTTATCCCAACTCTGGGCATGTGAAGGCTTTATACCAAAATACAGTGCAATTGCTGCAGGAAGAAAAGAATGCGAAACTTCGTCAAATGATTCAGGAACAGGGCGAAAACAGTCCTGAAATAATTTTGCCCAATCCTGACGGACAAGAAATTGCCCTTTCATCCTTACGGGGTAAAATTGTTTTACTCCAGTTCTGGTCGGCACTTGACCGTAATTCCCGCATTTTAAATGAAGCTCTGGTTGAAGCTTACCGGAAATACAAAAATAAAGGGTTTGAAATTTACCAGGTAAGTGTTGATGATAACCGCGTTGACTGGGTTGATGCCATCGATCAGGATCGGTTATCCTGGATAAACGTAGGTGATATGGAAGGAAGCAACCTGGCCGCAAGAGCCTACAACATTCAAAACATTCCTTATAATTATCTTCTGAATGAGGATGGAGAAATAATTGCACAGAACCTGAAAGGCCCCGCTCTTGACAGGGCTCTGGCTCAACTTCTCAACTGAAAAATTGTTTAATAGCACTGTCTTGTCAGAAAGAAAAAAAATATATTTTATTTCGGATGTTCACCTTGGGGCGCCAGCGCTCACCAACAACCACGAACGTGAATTGCGGTTTGCCCGCTGGCTCGATTTCATCCGCTATGACGTAGCTGAACTTTACCTTCTGGGCGACATTTTTGATTTCTGGTTTGAATACCGAAAGGTGGTTCCCCGCGGATTTACACGAATTCTTGGCCGGTTGGCCGATTTGTCCGACAAAGGGGTTTCCATTCATTTTTTTACCGGAAACCACGATGTTTGGGTTTTCGACTATCTTCCGCAGGAAATCGGACTTACCCTTCACCGCGATGAATTCATTACCGAAATACAAGGGAAAAAGTTTTTCCTGGCGCATGGCGACGGGCTCGATCCTGAAGATAAAGGTTACCTGTTTCTGAAAAAAATATTTACCAGTAAAACCTTACAATGGTGGTTTTCAAGAATTCACCCCAATTTTGCTTTTCATATGGCTCATCAATGGTCAAAATCAAGCCGCTTGTCCAAATTAAACAAGCAAGAAGAATTTAAGGTTAAGAATGAATGTATGTATAAATTTGCAGAAAAATATTTGGAGAAGGAGTGGATAGATTATTTTATCTTTGGCCACCGGCACCAAATGACCAATGTTGAGGTAAAACAAAATGCACGGTTTATCCTTCTGGGAGACTGGATTAAAAATTTTTCATACGGTGTATTTGATGGAGAAAATTTTGTTTTGAACAAATTTGAAGAATAGAGGTTAGTTGAGAAGTTGAAAGTTATGGCAAAAGAAATTTATACACGCATTATAGGAACAGGAAGTTATCTTCCGCCCAAAGTGGTAAAAAACAATCACTTTCTGGATTACCTGTTTTACGATGCAGCCACAAAAGAGCCTTTCGATAAATCGAATGAAGAAATCATTCAGAAATTTTACGAAATTACCAACATAGCAGAACGGCGTTATGTTGCAGAAGATCAGGTAACTTCAGACCTGGCTGTTCTGGCAGTTAAAGAAGCCTGCAAATCGGCCGAAATTTCAAAAGAAAGTCTTGATTTTATTATTGTGGCTCATAATTTTGGCGACATTGAAGAAGGCAATGTCCGTATTGATATTTTACCTGGACTGGCCAACAAGGTAAAAATGAAATTGCACATTAAAAATCCGGCTTGCATTTGTCACGATGTAATTTCGGGCTGCCCGGGCTGGACACAGGCTATGATTGTAGCCGATGCATTTATAAAAAGTGGTTTTATGAAACGTGGCGTGGTTGTGGGCGCCGATGTGCTTTCGCGTATATCCGATCCGCACGACCGCGATTCCATGATTTATGCCGACGGAGCAGGCGCCACCATTGTTGAAGCTGTTGAAAGTGAAGAACCAACAGGAATGATTTCACATGCAAGCCGCTCCGATTCTGTAACTTATGCCAATTTGCTCACACTGGGCGATTCCAATAATCCGGGAATTGCCGGCGATGAACTGTGGATAAAAATGTCGGGGCACAAACTTTATATTTACGCCATTAAAAATGTTCCGGGGGTTGTTAAAGAGAGTATCGACAAAGCCGGCCTTCATTTGAGCGACATTAAAAAAGTGCTGATTCATCAGGCCAACGAAAAAATGGACGAAGCAATTCTTAGCGGATTATTCAGATTATATGGTGAAAAAGAAATCCCGGAAGGAATAATGCCAATGAGCATTCGTTACCTGGGAAATTCCTCAACTGCCACAGTTCCAACATTACTCGATTTGGTGTTGAAAGACAAAATTGAGGGTCAGGAAATTAACGAGGGAGATTATGTGGTGCTTTGTTCTGTAGGTGCCGGAATGAATATCAATTCCATCGTTTATAAGTGGTAATAAATTATCATCATTTCAGTTGGATTTACTTATTGCTTTTGGTTAAATTGAGCCGTTTTTTATAACTGTTCAAATTTTAACCGGCATGAATATTGAAATTTTTATCCTGATTATCGGTCTTATTTTTTTGGGTTCACTGGCCGCTGTCTTTTTTCTCCATCTGAAAAATCAAAAGAAAATTGCTCTCCTGAAAGGTGAATTCATGGAGAAAGAGCGGTTGTTTGAAAATCAGCGTTTTGAATCAGAAAAAAAAGCTACTATTTGGGAAGAACGGTTTAACTCACTGAAAACTGAGGCAGATAACTGGAAAGTTGAACTGCAAAAATTTCGTGAAGACAACACGCATTTGGTTGGCCGGCTCGAAAAAGCCAAATCCGAATACCTGAATTTGCAGGAAAAACTGCAAACCCAAAAGGCCGAGCTGGAAGAAATTCAGAAAAAGTTTACCACCGAATTTGAAAACATCGCCTCCAAAATCCTGAAAAAAAACAGTGAAGAATTTACCCTGGCTAACCAGAAAAACATGGGTGAAGTACTTACACCTTTAAAAGAAAAGATTTTACTGTTTGAAAAAAAAGTGGAAGATACCTACCAGAAAGGGCTAAAAGACCAGACCGATTTGCGTGCTGAATTGAAAAAATTGTATGACCTGAACCATCGAATTAGCGAAGAAGCAAGCAACCTGACCAAAGCATTGAAAGGCGATGTGAAAAAACAGGGCAACTGGGGCGAAGTGGTGCTGGAGCGGATTTTGGAACGTTCGGGGCTGAATGAGGGAGAACAAGGTTTTCAGAAACAGTTCAGCGACATGTCGGATGACGGGAAACGCATTCAGCCTGATGTGATAATAAACCTTCCCGACAACAAGCACATCATTATCGACTCTAAAGTTTCACTTGTTGCATACGAAAGGGCGGTGAATGCCATAACTGAAGAGGAACGTGCAAGATTTGTGAAGGAACATTTGGTTAGTTTGAAAACACACATCAAAGGATTGAGCGAAAAACACTACCAAACAGCGAGAAATCTGAATTCACCCGATTTTGTGCTGCTTTTTATTCCCATCGAATCTTCATTCAGCCTCGCAGTTCAGGAAGATCAGGAGCTTTTCTCGTTTGCCTGGGACCAGAAAGTGGTAATTGTCAGTCCGTCAACATTGCTGGCTACTTTACGCACCATTTCTTCTATATGGCAACAAGAAAATCAAACACGAAATGCCCTGGAAATTGCCCGGCAAAGCGGTGCGCTGTACGACAAGTTTGTGAATTTCGTAGGCGATTTGGAAAGCATCGGAAAAGGGCTCGATTCAACACGAAAAACTTACGATCAGGCCATGAATAAACTCCACACCGGCAGCGGAAATTTAATTCGGCGGGTGGAAAAAATTAAAAGGCTTGGAGCAAAAGCAACCAAAGAGCTTCCGAAAAATTTAGTTGAAAATGAATTTCAATTAAATGATTCGCAAGAAAATGAATTGGTTTAAACCAGATTAAAAATCCCAACCGCAAGGCAGCCGTTTTCCTGCTCCGTTTGAATGAAAAACAAATTTCAGGTTACCGCTTTTGGTTAAAACAGCCATGGTGTCAGTAATCGTTTCCTGTTCTCCATCTCCATCAATATCAAATTTCAGTGTCACTTCAATAATTCTTATGGGACCACTGAATTTCATAATCGAATTTTCCTTGTCAACTTTATAGGTTATTGTCCAGAGAAAATTTCCACTTTTGGAAATTGTAATTCGTTCCTGCCCTGAATTAATGGAATGCATCAATTTTCCCCCGGAATAAAAATCAATGGTTACACCATCAGTATTTTCAGGTGTTTCTGCCATAATTATTAATGGTGAACTAAGTAAAAACAAACAGGTTGAAAAAAAGGCCAGCAGTAGTCTTTTCATGATTTTTGGTTTTTATTGTTTTGAATTTGAAAATTGAAAAATCTTGTCAGGTATTGTTTTTCAGGAATTCCAATACTTCTTCGGTGTCTTTTTGTGCATTCACTTCATCATTTTTATATACCACTTTTCCTTCTTTATCCAAAATAAAGGTCCAGCGGCTGGTTGTTATATTTCTTTCCAGCTCAAAAGCCTGGCCGTTAAATTCGCTTTTAAATGTGCCTCCGTCTCGGGTTGGCACACCAAACAACTGCGCAATTTTTCCAGTTTCGTCGGAAAGCAGTGTAAAGTTCAGGTTGTGGGCTTTTTTGAAGAATTTTAACCCCTCCACATTGTCGCCACTTACGCCAACTACGAGTGCATCCTGCGATTCAAGGTCGCTGCTCAAATCGCGGTAAGCACAGGCCTGGGCAGTGCAGCCTCCGGTCATGGCAGCCGGATAAAAATAAACCACCAGGTATTTTTCACCTACAAAATCTTTCATTTTCCAGGTGCTGCCATCATCGGCAAACGCTTCAAAGCCGGGAACTTTATCGCCAATGTTTAAGTCATTTTGGGCAAACAGGGCAACTGAGATTATCATCAAGAGAGAAAAGAATAGTGTTTTCATTTTTTTTGAGTTTTATTATTATCTGCAAATATTACAGTTTAATTGGGAAAAGGTTTCGGAATGTTTTCTTTTTTTTATTCATTCATCTTCTAAAATCCGATTTTCTATGTCCATATTTTGATGTAAAATCCTGATAATTTTAGTAATAATTACGTTTAGCTTGTTAACAATATTGATAGATTTTCTTTCTCTGTACATTCAAAAAATTGACAATCAATGTTTTTTTTATGTACTTTTATTCCATGTTGAACTAAACCCGCCTTCGCGGGTAGCTATTTCAAAAATACCCGATTCTCTCTATACTCGAAAATTATTAACAAAAAAAAATTTTGATTATGAGA